>CAYLLO010000038.1:0-12476 GCA_964384805.1 uncultured Staphylococcaceae bacterium
TGTATTAAAAGGTACTCCAAACAAATTATCAAGAAACATAAAATAAAAATTTAAAAGCACAATTTTTTGGCAAAAAAAGACCATACTCTAAAGATTTAATTCCTTTAGATTATGGTCAAATTTTTTATCACAAGAGTTTTTGACATAGCTCTTTTTTTCACAAGAATTCTTGACGATAAACCATCACAAGAGTTTTTGACAGGGACGATTTATCGTCATAAATGATTTTTTTGAAAATCATTTATCACAAGAATTTTTCACAGAGCCTTATTTTTATTCAACAATATCTAATATAATATTCTTTTCTTCAATATAATTTTCATTAATTACAAATGATTCTTTTAATTTATTAATAGCTTCAAGTTCGTTTTTACCATTAGAGTAAACTACAGCTAATAAATCACCTTTACTAACTTTGCTTCCAACTTTAACTTTAATTTTTATACCAACAACAGGATCAATTTTATCATCTTTTGTTTGACGACCTGCTCCAAGTAGCATAGCAGCATTCCCCACATCTAAAGTTTTAATCTTTTCAATATATCCTTGTCTTTCACTTCTTATTTCTATCATTTTATTTGCATGACCAAAAAGGCTATAATCATCAATAACACTAGGATTTCCATTTTGATATACAATCATTTGACGGAATTTGTCTAATGCTTCACCACTTTGAATTTTCTCATCTACTAGTCTTAAGGCTTCAGCCTTATCATTTACCATTCCAGTCATCAAAAGCATTTCTGCGCTAATTTCGTGGCATAATTTTTGAAAATCTTTAACGCCTCTTCCTTTTAATGTTTCAATAGCTTCTATAACTTCTAAAGAGTTACCAACACTTTCTCCTAATGGTTGGTCCATATCAGTTAACATTGCTACTGTTTTTCTTCCGCATTTATTACCAATATTAACCATTGCTTTAGCTAACACTCTTGCATCTTCAAGATTTTTCATAAAAGCTCCATCTCCTACTTTTACATCAAGTAAAATACTATGAGCTCCACTTGCTAACTTCTTTGACATTATAGAACTAGCAATTAAACCAACGGCTTCAACTGTTCCAGTAACATCTCGCAATGCATATAACTTTTTATCTGCTGGAGTAATATTAGCTGTTTGACCAACAACAGCAATTCCAATTTCTCTAACTTGCTTAAAGAAATTTTCCGGAGATACACCGATAGTAAAACCAGGAATTGACTCTAATTTATCTAAAGTTCCTCCAGTATGGCCTAAACCTCTTCCACTCATTTTAGCTATTTTTAATCCACAAGCAGAAATGATTGGTGCAACAACTAAAGTTGTTTTATCACCAACTCCACCTGTTGAATGTTTATCAACACAAATTCCTTCAATACTACTTAAATCTATTTTTTCTCCACTATTTAGCATTTCCATAGTTAGATTAGTTTGTTCATCACTATTTAAACCATTAAAGCAAATTGCCATTAATAGTGCACTAATTTGATAATCAGGTATTTCTCCTTTTACATACCCATCTATAATATAATGTATTTCTTCTTTTGTTAGTTCATATCCTTGTTTCTTTTTTATAATAATATCTACAGCACGCATTTTTTCAACTCCTCATAAACTATTATACTCTATTTAAGCTATATTTGCAAACATTTTCACATTTAACAAACTCATATTATAATGTATAATAATACTGGTGATATTATGAGTACAAAAATATGTTTAATTAGACACGGCCAAACTAACTGGAATAAACAAAAACTTATTCAAGGTAGAATTGACAACTTATTAAATGAAACTGGAAAAGTCGCAAGTAGGGAAGCGGCTAAAAAAATCAAAGAATTAAATATTGATTGGGAAGTTTTTTTATCAAGTCCTTTAAAAAGAGCTTATGAAACAGCCGAAATTATTAAAACAGAGTTAGGTTTTTCTAATGATATTATAGTTATTCCTGATTTAACTGAAAGAGAATTTGGAGCCTTAGAAGGAAAAAAAGTTTGTGAAGAAAGTTACAAATTAATGGATGAAGGTGTAGAAGGAATAGAAATGTTACTAGACTTACAGACTAGGTCAGTAAGTACTATTTTAAAAATAGCAAGTGACTATAAAGATAAAAGGATACTTGTGGCAACACATTCTCAATTTATTAAAGGATTACTTTCATATGTATTAAAAGATTTTGACTTTAAATGTATCTTAAAGAATAATTCTTTAACAATGATTGAAGTAGATAACAATATAATTAATATAATTTCATATGAAGCAAATTAAGGTATAAGTTCGTCTTGTACCTTTTTATTGTTTTGTTGAAAATTTCATAATAATTTAAATTTTAATCACTCTAAATTGTGCACAGAACTTTAAAAAATAATTTATCACGTGATTTTAAAAAGACTATTGTACAAATTTAATCACAACTTGCGAATAAATTGTAAAATAGTCTTTATTAATTTTTTATGAGCAAAAAACTATACTATATGATATATAATTAACATTATTACTCCAATAAATAAATAGATGATACCACTCAAAAGCATATTTATGAATACATTCTTTTTTTCTTTTCTGCTTTCTTTATAATCATAATAAGTATCATATTTTCTATCTTTGGGATTTTTCTTGAATAATGATAATAAAATCAAAACCCCGTAATTTAACATATCAAATGCTCCTTCATTGGAACAAAATATTAAAATAGCTAAACATATAAATATAATACCTGGCACTGAAATCGAATCTGTTATAATCATTAAAACATCTTTTGTTTCTAAATCATCAGAAATCAATTTAGGTATTGCAATTAATAATGAAAGTCCTAACAATATGCCCAAATGAATTAAAATTTTTTTTATTTTCATATTTATTTCTTTAGTTCTTCTTGATATTTAATAAATTCATCTTCATTGCAATATACAAAATGACCAGGAGAAACCTCTCTCATAGTTGGTTTATTAACTGAATAATCATGTTCAGCATATGGATCATATACCATACGCTTACGATTTTTTTCAAGATGTGGATCAGGGTGAGGAATTGCTGAAAACAATGATTTAGTATATGGATGAAGTGGATGAGCAAATATCTCATCTGAAGTTGATAATTCAACAATTTTACCATAATACATAACAGCAATTCTATCAGAAAAGTATTTAACAACTGATAAGTCATGAGCAATAAACAAAATAGTTAAATTTAAGCGTTCCCTAATTTCATTTAATAAATTTATAACTTGTGCTTGAATAGAAACATCAAGAGCAGAAATAGGCTCATCAGCAATAATAAACTCAGGGTTCATAATAATTGCACGTGCAATACCAATTCTTTGTCTTTGACCACCTGAAAACTCATGAGGATATCTACCAGCATGTTCATGAACTAATCCAACCATATCTAATACTCTATATACCTCTTCATCAATTAATTGCTTATCTTTAATTCCTCTAATTATTAAACCTTCGGCAATTATTTCTCTAACTGTCATACGAGGATTTAAGGAAGCAATTGGATCTTGAAATATCATTTGAATTTTATTTGTTATGCGATCTCTTGATGCAATTGAAATTTGTTTTTTATATTCTGCATTTAATTTAACTTTTTCTTCATCGCTTGCTTTTTCAAGTAGTGGAGCATAGTGTTCTTGAACAGCTTTTATAGCTTTTTTTGCATATTCTTTATTGCAATGTTTATGATCGAACTTAGCAGACTCTATTTTTTCTTGTTGAATAGTAATTGTTTTATTAAGTTCAGTTTTTAATTTTTCAATTTTTTCTTTTGCTTCTTCTTCAGTATACTTACCTTCATTTACTTTTTTTTGAATCAGCTTTTTTTCTTTTGAAAAACTAACTTTTGCGTTTTTTATAATTTCCTTGTATTCTCTTGTCCCTGCACAAATACGTTGTCCATTGAAGTAAACAGAGCCACTTGTGATATCATAAAGTCTTATAATTGATCTACCAGTAGTAGTCTTACCACAACCTGATTCACCAACTAGTCCAAATACCTCACCTTTATAAATTTCAAAATTTATATCATCAACGGCCTTATTAACATAATTTCCCATTTTAAAGTATTGCTCTAAATGTTCAACCTTTAATAAAACTTCTCTTGAATCTGGAGTATTAACATTATTCATTATTATCTTCCTCCATTCTTTTTTTCATTCTTTCAATACGTTCCACAACAATTTTTGGTGGTTCAACTTTTGGTGCACTAGGATGAAGTAACCATGTAGCCGCATAATGCGATTCACTAATTTGAAACAGTGGTGGTTCTTCTTCAAAATCAATTGCCATTGCATATTTATTTCTAGCAGCAAAAGCATCACCTTTTGGTGGGAATATCATATTAGGTGGTGTTCCTGGTATTGCCTCTAATTTTTCAGTTGTATCTAAATCAGGCATTGAAGATAATAAAGCCCATGTATATGGATGACGAGGATCATAGAAAATATCATCAGCTGTTCCGTATTCAATAATCTTACCAGCATACATAACAGCAATTCTATCAGCCATATTAGCAACAACTCCTAAATCATGAGTAATAAATATTACAGATAAGTTACGTTCAACTTTTAATCTATTTATCAATTCAAGAATTTGTGATTGAATTGTAACATCCAATGCTGTAGTAGGTTCATCACATATTAAAATATCTGGGTTTGCTGCTAAAGCAATTGCAATAACAACTCTTTGACGCATACCTCCTGAAAATTGGAATGGATATTGTTTATATCTTGCACTAGGATTTGGAATTCCAACTTCTTCTAATAATTTTAATGCTTTAATTTTAGCAATTTTACGAGTTACTTTATATACAACAGCAGATGCTTTTTCTTTAAAGAAATCAATTAAGTCAACCATTTTACTATGTTTATCAAAAAATTGATCATTTTCAAATTGTTTAATATAATTATCTTTTAAATTTTTAATAATAATACAAATATTTTCTCTTGCAACATCTAAATCAACTAATGATGCTGGAACAACTTTCCATGTTGGATTCTTTCCTTTTGCAATTAATTTATTCAATTTTTCGGTTTGCTTATTAAATCTATTTAATTCTTTTGGATTATTCTTAGCACCAAATAAGAATTTCCTAATTGCATCATTTAGACTTGTTTTAAAAATATATTCAGTACTATTTTTTACAACCTCTAAATCATCAATAGCTTTTTCAACTTTCAAAAACAACATTTCAGTGTATTGTTTAACAGAGTCCTTTGTTATATCACAATTTTTAAAAAAGTTATATGCTTTATCCAAATCGCTAATTAATTCTTTTTTTGCAGCAATAGAATCATTATGGCTTTTTAATACAGCTTCAGCACCATTTTCAATAAACTCTAACATAAAATTATCATCTAGATACTTTCTTGTCATAGCATTTAATTCAGATACTGGCATATCATAAACATCTTCATCACCATTAATATATACATAATATCCCAATGTAAAATAATTAATCTTTTCTGATTCTAACTTCTCATTAACAATTTTCAAAACTGTTACTAACATATTTTTAGATTTCTCAGATAATTCATTTGTTGATTGTTTGGAGTTAACTAATAAATCATTATCAATTTCAATAAGCATATTATTTATTTCATCAGTTGGTTTAATAAATGCTCTATCAATAATATTACTAAAATTTTCTTTTAAATTTTTATAAATTTTTGTTTCATTAATAACTTGCTTCTTGGAAACTAAGAACAATGAATACTCTAATTCATTTTTTATTTCTTGAGCTATTCTAACATATTCATTATACTTGTCTTCAAGAATTGTGCTTGTAATACAAAACTCGTCAAAAATTTTACAATTATTATTATTCTTTTTTAATACTTCTGCACTATTTTCATTTTTAGAAACAAGTTTATTCAAATTTTTATTTAAAACATATAGGGTTTTATTAAAAATTTTACGAGCGTTTTTTCTGCTCGCTTTACTCTTCAATATCATTGCTTCAGTAAGTTGTTTCCCAACTTTCATAATTGGATTTAAACTTGACATCGGGTCTTGGAAAATCATAGCAATTTTATCACCACGAATTTTATGAAAATCCTCTTCTGATATTTTTAATAAATCTTGGCCATCATAAATAATTTCACCACTCTCAATTATAGCATTTCCTGCAGAAATACCTATAATTGCTCTATTAGTAACTGATTTTCCAGAACCAGATTCACCAACAATAGCCAAAGTTTCACCTTTGTTTAAATCAAAATTAATATTACGAACTGCTTGAACCTTTCCCCCAGGAGTTCTAAAGGATATTCTTAAATTTTTTACTTCTAATTTTTTTTCCATTATAATTAATCCTCCGTTCCTCTTAAAGATGGGTTAAATGCATCACGTAAACCATTTCCTAATAAGTTAAATGAAATCATCAATAATGCAATAAAAATAGCTGGGAATAGAATTACATGTGGATATATTGATAAAGATGCCTGACCACCAGCTAACAAAGTACCTACGCTTGTAACTGATGAAGTGTCTAAATTTACTATTCCTAAATAACTCAAACTAGATTCTGAGAAAATTACACTAGGAATTACTAATACACAACTTGTTATTAATGTTCCAATAGCATTTGGAAAAATGTGTTTAAACATAATTCTTCTATCATTTGCTCCTAATGTACGAGCAGCAAGAACATATTCTTGATTTTTAAATCTATAAAATTGCATTCTAGTATTACCTGCCATTCCAATCCAACCGGTTAATATAAAAGCAAATAGTAATGTTGGAATGGTACCAACTTTATCCATAATATGCAATTTAAATAGTGTTACAACAACCATAAAAGGAACTCCACTTAAAATATCAGAAATTCTTTCCATCACTAAGTCAGCAGTGCCACCATAATATCCTTCAATAGCACCATATATTGCTCCAATCAATAAATTTATTGTAGCAATACATACAGCAAAAATTAAACTAAATCTTGCACCACTTGATAAGCGAACAAATATATCTTTTCCATATTGATCGCTACCAAATAAAAAGCTTGGTTCATTTCCATTCTTATAAGCAAAATATTCATTATAGTTTACACGAACTAAATATCCTCCTTTTACTTTAATTGAATAATTATAAAGTTTTTCACCATTTTCTTCGATACGCATTTTACTTGTATAATTATCTTTCCCATTATAAGGAATATAATCATTTTTCAAAACAACATCTTCAGCTTCTGTTGTTGATGCATATCCTTCAGGCATTCCTTTATTAATTCCAGAAGATATTACTTTATACCATACATTAGCATTATCCTTATAAATATCACTTTTTCTTTCATAAATTGCTGGATAAATAATTTGAACATTGTTATTATCCTGATACTCTTGAAGTTTCACATATTCTTCGTTTGTCAATTGAACAAATTTCATGATGTTTTTAGTATAACTGTTTAAATATACTTCGTAATATGTATTAGTATATTTTAACTGACCAGCATTAACCTCAGTCTTTGATGTTCCATATACTTTTTTAATTACTTCAACACCAACTTCTTGTTCGATTGCTCTATATTCTATATAATCAGTTTTAGAAATCTCTTTTTTACTATAACCATCCCAACCAAGGAAACTAAAAGTTTCAGACTTAGGCAATAAATACTTCATATTTTCATCATTAAACGTTGTTTTATAATTAGATAAAAATGGACCAACAATAGCAAATACTAACAAAAACATTAAAATAAATGCAGCAACAACAGATGCCTTATTCTTACAAAATCTTCTAAATGCGTCTTTAAAATAACCAACAGGTTTAGTTTCTAATTTATTGTCATGCTTACTAAAATTAGTAACAATTTCAAATTTTTCATTCGGTATTTTATTATATTTTTCAAATTGTTTTTCATTCATAATATTATTTCGCTCCTACTCTAATTCTTGGATCAATAATTCCATAACTTATATCCACAACAATATTAGCAGCTAAACCAATAAATGTATAAAATGCTGAAAGTAGCATAAAGAAATTATAATCTTGAGAATTTATTGATTGAACATAAATACCACCAACACCAGGAATACTAAATATACTTTCAATTACTAAAGATCCAGATAAAATTCCTACAAACTGTCCTATTATCATTGGAAAAATTGGTACCATAGCGTTTCTTAATGCATGCCTTGTTGTAGCTTGGCCTTTTGTTAATCCCTTTGTTCTTGCTAACAACATAAATTCACTAGTTAATACTTCAGTTAATTCAGCACGAGTATATCTAACAAATCCAGCAATTGTTCCAAAAGATAATGACATAATAGCAGGTATTAATGATACAAATGTCTTCCAACTTAAATATTCAGCTAACGTTTCAGAAGGATTCATAATAAGAGGAAACCATTTTAATTTAGAACAGAAAATATATTGAACTAAAAATGCATATATATAACTTGGAACACTAACTAAAACCATAACACTTGTTGAAATAAAATGGTCTTGCCATTTATTTTTCTTTAATGCAGCATATATACCTAATAATAAACCAATTGGAACACTAATAATCATTGAATATAAATTAACAAGCATAGTAGCAGGTAACTTTTGATAAAAAATATCAATAACATTTTGTCCTTGATATATTTGTTCACCAACGCCCCAATCACCTTTAAAAATTACTTGTCTTAAGAAAATAAAGAACTGTTCAATAATTGGTTTTCCATAACCAAGTAGCTCACGTCTTCTTGTGATTACTTCAGGATCAACGCCCCATTCACGTATAACAGGTAGGGGTAATAATTTAATTAAAACAAAACAAATGGTCATGATAACAGAAAATGTTAATAACATTAAACCAATTCTTTTTAAAATATACTTAAACATATACATAAAAATTCACTCCATTTCATATCATCTATCATTAAATATTTATAAAATAAATATTTATTTAAAACTATTATAAATATAATAATTTTAAATAAATATTTTTAAATAAATATAACATAATGCTAGAGGGCTTTTTTTAAGCCCTCTATTACAAAATGTTAATAATTATAAGTTTTAATTATATTTAAGCTCATTATTATTTTCACTTAAATAAACTTTCCATTCAGTATCAGTAAAGTTATATGTCATATAACGAATTCCACCAAATCCCATACCAAACATATATGTTTCTTTACCATAATTCAATTTATATGATAACAATTGAATAGATCCTTGGTTAAATAAAGGAATTTGTGTGTAATCTAAAAGTACTGCTTTTTCACATTCTGCTAAAACTTTAGCACGAATTTCATCTTTAACTTTTAAATATTTCCAGTTCAATCCATCAGGAGCACTTGGATCCCCATTAATAATTAAGAACCATTCATAAGCAGTATAAGTATATTCTTTTTCGCCACTGCCATCAACATCCAAACTCAATGTAATTTCATAATCACTAGTATTTCTATTTATCCATTTGTCATATTGATAAGGTTCATCTTTACCTGCAGCTGCATCTACATATACTTCAAACAAACTGTATGGATCAAGTTCTCCACCGCTCCATCCAAAGCCCCAAGCAGTATCAGCTAAACCACTTTGAATAGCGCCACCAAAATCAGATCCTAGATTTGTATTATAATCATATTGGAATCTACCTTCTAATGATGTTCCTTCAAATAATTTTTCAAAACAAGCTTTAAATGTTTGATACCATAATTTATCAGTATCAGTATCAGTAGATGAGCAGAAATCAATTTTTACAATTGTATTAGCACCCATATATTTTGCATCAATAGCTTTTTTATAAGCAACTTCAACTAATTCTTTTGCTTGGGCTAAATCATAACCTGTAATTGCATTATAAGCTTCATCTAATGTTTCGAATTCTTTACCTTCGCCCCATTCAACGCCCCAGAATTGACAAATTACTTCTTTTGTTGAATCAAATGAATTAAATGCAAGACCATTTTCAGGATCAGCTAATATTAAATTAGAGAACAAACTTGTGGCAGGTGAACCACCAGGATAAAGGTTAGTAACTAATGTTCTTCTATCAATTGCATAGCATAATGCTTGACGGAATTCTTTAATACTTAATATTGTTTTATTATATTTTTGAGTAGATCCATCATAACTACTACTAGAATATTCTACGCCATTATCAACTGCTTCACGTTCAACCAATAATGAATAATCAGATAAAACAATTCCTGAATAAGTACTAGCACCAGTCGCATTATATAATCTTACGCTTGATTTATATTTATCAAAATATTCTTTATTTAATCCTAAAACGTCAGTTTGACCAAGTATGAACATTTGTTCTCTAGTAGATATTTCTTTTACGTAATTCAAAACTATTTTTGTAGTTTCAAATTGTTGATGTTCTTTACCATCAAATTCTGCAGTAAATGTGCCATATTTTTCAGCATATTTTTCACTATATCCAAACCAATTTTCATTCTTTTCAAATACCATAATTTGATCAACAATATATTTAGTTAATTTATATGGTCCATATCCAATATATGTATCAACGCTTGTTCCATAACTTGAGGAAACTATACCATTTTCATCTACTTTCTTGCATTTTTCCCACAATGTTTTATTTACTAATGGTAAACCAATAGAATATTTAATGTAGAAACCAGCAATTTCGCCTGTGTAAATAATATCAATTGTATAGTCATCAATTTTCTTAACGCCTACATTATCAAATGAATATTCAGGGAATACTTTCTCACAAACTGTGAAATATGGAATTTCTGAATCTGCCCATTTCCAATATGCAGATAATGGAGCACCTTCAGAAAAGATTGCTTTAATATATCCAAAAATCTCGTCATTTAAAGCTATTCTTTTACTTCCAGAATATTCAACTAATTTTTCATAATAATTTACACCATTAACTGTAAAATAAGCAACATAGTTTGCTAAAGCAGTCATATCAGTTTTTCCAAAAATTTTTCCAAACGCTGCAACATTTGATGCATCAAAATATAATCCATCCCAAGAATCAGTTTCTTCACCAACAACTTCTGTAGCTGACATAAAAGTAGTTTGTCCAGAATAGAAATAATCTTTAGCACCATAAATTGCTGGAGTACCATTGTAATAATTTGATGCTCTGTAGTTAGCCATTTTTGGATCTAATAATTCTTGCATTGTATAAACATAATCATCTGCTGTTATTTTATCTCCATTTTCCCATGTAGCATCTGGATTTAATTTAATTCTAAATGCAAATCCGCTTGTCTCATCTTGTAATCCCCATTTATCATCTTTGTTATATTCACTAGTAACATCAATTGGATCTTCAGCAGCCATACTAGGAGTTAATTCAAATCCTGTTTGATCTGCATTATAAGAATATCCATAGAAACTCATTGTTGTATAATCTAGTGGAACAGAATCAGTAGAAGATTTATATTGTAAAGGATTAAATGTTGATGGACTTAATGAGAATGTTGCATTATATGTATACTCTTTCTTATTAACTTCAAAAGTACCATATAAGTCAGTATCAGCAACAACTTTACCATCAAACTCTTCAGTCAATTCGATATTTAAGTATAAATCACCAACTAAAATGTAACCTTCAACTTTTTGAGAAGCATTTTTACCTTCTTCAACAGTTTCTTTACCAATTTCTTGTGCTTGACCATCAACTACGTTAAAATATTTAACAGTGAATTTAGCTTTTGAGCCGCCACAACCAACAACTGCAATTGCAAACCCAATTAATAATGCCAAGCTAAATAATTTTTTGCATAAGTTTTTCATAATTAAGTTTTCCTTTCTCAATACTCTTTAAAACATTATCAAAAATGTTTATACTATTTTACCATTTTCTCATCAATTAATCAACTATTTCTTAATTATTTTTCATTGAAAATGCTTACATTCAATTTTTTTCTTTTTTGCATTCCGCTAAAAATTAAGTAAACTTTCAGCATATTTGAAAAATTAATACTATTTTTAAATATATGGTTTAAAACAGCAAAATGATTATAGGCTTAATTTTCTTAAAAATATAACACATAATATAATTTATAGTTCATATATAATACTTTTTTATCTTTATACAAATTCTTCAATAATTCAAAAATTTTTTAAAATTTTTTATTTATTTTTTTGTTTAATAGTATTTAATTTTTTGTGTTTTTCAAAGCGAATTTTGCAATCATCAATAGTTATACTTTTATCAAAAAACATATGTTTAAAAATTTTTTCTATAAAAATTATTAAATATTGAATTCTAAATTTATTTAGAACTATATATTTTTTAAAAAAGATATTAATATTAATAAAAATATTTAAAAAATGCACTATGATATTTATAGTTTCATAGCGATAGTAACATTTTAAAGGAATTAGTCATAAATTTTTTTATCATAGCATATTAACAAAACTTAAAAAGTATCAAAATAAGCATTTTTCATATAAAGTTAATACCTATTTGTATAATATATTTTTTTAAAAATCAAAATAAATAAGTTCTATTTTTCTTCATCCTATCTTAACCATTCATATTTTTCTCTTGCTTCATTTAAGTTATTTTCC
>CAYLLO010000039.1:0-11825 GCA_964384805.1 uncultured Staphylococcaceae bacterium
ATGGTAATTAAATGGTTAACAATAAACTTGAAAAAAAGAATATAATTTGATATAATAAGAAAGAATTTAAGACCAAAATTTGGCTATCTAATTATTTTAGGTATATGAAAGGAAAAATATGAAAGTAACAGTAGAGCAAGTTAGAGACAATCTAGCTAAATTAACAATTGAAGTAAGTCCAGAAGAATTTGGAGTTGCTTTAGATAAGGCATTCGAAAAAGTTGTTAAAGAAGTTAAAATCGATGGTTTCCGTCCTGGTAAATGTCCTAAATCAATGTTTATTAAACGTTTTGGGTATGAATCATTATATGAAGAGGCTGTTAATTTTGCTTTGAATGAGACTTATCCTCAGGCGGTAGATGAAAATAAGTTATCTGTAGTTAATCAACCAAAAATTGATGTTGATTTTGCGACTTTGAATAAAGATAGTGGTTTTACATACACTGCAACTGTTGATGTATTACCAGCATTTGAACTTGGACAATATAAAGGTTTAGAAGTAAAAAAAACACCCGAAAAAGCTAGCGCTAAAGAAGTTAAAGAGCAAATAGAGCGTACTTTAAAATCAAAGGCAGAAAATGTAATTAAAGAAACTCCTGCTGAACTTGGGGATACAGTTGTGATAGATTTTGAAGGGTTTATTGATGGGCAACCATTTGAAGGAGGAGCAGGAGAAAACTATCCATTAGAACTTGGGTCTAATTCGTTTATTCCTGGATTTGAAGAACAATTATTAGGTACTAAACCAGAAGATAAAGTAGATGTTCAAGTGACTTTTCCTAAAGATTATCATGCTGAACTCGCAGGAAAGGCAGCAGTGTTTAAAGTAACAGTTCATGAAGTTAAAACAAAAGTTGTTCCTGAATTAACAGATGAATTAGTTAAAGAATTGGAAATTGAGGGTGTTTCAACAGTTGATGAATATAAAAAACATGTTGGTGCTGAATTAAATGAACATGCTAAAAAACATTCTGATGAAAAATTCACTAATGATTTAGTAGAAAAAGTATGCAAAAATACTAAAATTAACATTCCTGAATGTATAATTAATGATTATGTTAAAGATATGAAAGCAAGAACTGAGGCTCAAGCAGCACAATATAAAATTCCTTTCGACGTGTATTTACAATATATGGGATTAACTTTAGAAAAATTTGAAAAACAAGCTAAAGAAATTGGAGAAAAACGTGTTAAAGCTGATATAGTTTTAAGTAAAATTGCGGAAGTTGAAAAAATTGAAGTTACACCTGAAGAATTACAAGCAGAAATTCAAAAACTTGCTGATGAAAATGGATTAGATGTTAAAGAAGTAACAAAACAAATTAATATTAATCAACTTATATATAGTTTAGAACAAAGTAAAGTTATTGATTTATTAAAATTGAATGCTGTAACAACAGCTAAACAATCTGCTAAAAAACAAGCTGAATAAAGTAGTTAATGACTGTATAAAATCATGAAAAAATTTCCATAATATTTATGGAGGTTTTGAAAATGGATAAACTAGAAAGTAAGCATATTTGTTCATTTTGTGGAACAGAAATAACTGATAATAACGCAATGATAGGTATTGATGCAACTATTTGTAGTGGTTGTATTGATATCTATTATCATATTATGGATCTAACTGAAAAATTTCAAAAAGAAGAGAAACAAAGTTTTGGAATGGATTCTAGAATTACTCCTAAAAAAATTTATGAAGAATTATCTAAAAAAGTAATTGGACAAGAAGAAGCTAAAAAAGTATTATCGGTTGCTTTGTATAATCATTATAAGAGGATAAATTGTGACTATAAAAATATTGATAAATCAAATGTTTTAATGATTGGTCCCACAGGATCAGGGAAAACTTTACTTGCTAAAACAATGGCCGAAATTATAAAAGTTCCTTTTGCGATTGTTGATGCAACGGTTTATACTGAGGCTGGGTATGTTGGTGAAGATGTTGAAAATATATTGTTAAAACTTCTTCAAAATGCTGATTATGATAAAGAAAGAGCTGAAAAAGGAATTGTTTTTATAGATGAAATAGATAAAATACTGAGAAAAAGTGATAATCCTTCGATTACTCGTGATGTATCAGGTGAAGGAGTCCAAAATTCACTATTAAAAATTATCGAAGGTAGCATGGTTAATGTACCTCCACATGGAGGAAGAAAACATCCGTACCAAGAATACATTACCTTCGATACTACTAATGTTTTATTTATTTGTGCAGGTGCCTTTGAAGGTTTAAATCTAAAAAAAACATCAAAAATTGGTTTTGCTAATTCCGATATTGAAAAATTAGATGATAATGAATTAACTGATAAACTTACTAAATTGGGTTTAATTCCTGAGTTACTTGGAAGATTGCCAGTGGTGGTTAGTTTAAAAAATTTAGAGATTGATGATTTAAAAAAGATTTTAACAAATCCAGATAATGCAATTATTAAACAGTATCAAGAATTATTAAAGCTAGACAATATTGATGTCGAATTTTCTGCTGAAGCAATTGACGCAATTGCTGATATTGCCATAAAAGAAAAATCAGGTGCAAGAGCGCTTAGACGAATACTAGAAAGAATAATGCTTAATGTGATGTTTAATATTCCTGAAGATGGTTGTGATTATCAATTATTAATTACTGAAAAAATGGTTAAAAAATAATGAATTAGAATTTTAAATTAAAATATAAAGGAGGGCGAAAATGTTTACTTCTACTGAAAAAATTCAAGCTAAGTTACCTGCAATTAATTTAAGAGGGATTGTACCTTTACCTAATAACGAAATTCGCTATGAAGTAAGCGATGCTGCGGGGATTAAAGCGCTAAAAGAAGCAGAACAATATCAAAATTATATCGTTTTACTAGTTTCTAAAAATCCGACTTTAGTAAATTTTGACCCTGAAAATATTAATCAAATGGGAGTTGTTGCTAAAGTATTAATTAATATGAATGTTCCTAACAATATTCGCCGAGTTAAATTCCAGACAATAGTAAGATGTACGATTAAAGAAATACTTCAAAGTTCACCGCATATTTTGATTGATTTCGAAACGATGCCAGCAACTATTAGTGAACCAGATAAAGAGTTTCCACTTTTAAATTTGGTCGCAAACGAATTAACTGATGAAAATAATAAGTTTTCTTTTGAAAATAAGGCAACAATTGAGACTTTAAGTAAAGGTTTAACTAGTGATCAATTAGTAGATTTATTAGCTTTTAATTTGAAAAATGATTATAATGCTAAGTTGCGTTACTTAAATAATGTTGATGTATGCGTGCGTCTTCAAAATTTATTAGAAGACTTAAAACGTCAAAAATTTTATGCTGAAATTGAAAACCAAATTGATTTAGAAGTGAAAAAAAATATTAATGAATCGCAAAAAGAATATTATCTTCGTGAAAAAATGAAAGTTATTCAAGATGAACTTGGTGATAAAGCAAAGAAAGAATCTGATGTTGAAAATTTGAGAACAAATATTAATGAAAGTACAATGCCAGATAGTATGAAAGAAAAAATGCTAAATGAACTTAATCGTTATTCTACGGTTCCAGCTAATTCTGCTGAAAGTGGAATTATTAGAACGTATCTTGATTTTGTTCTTAGTCTTCCATGGGGAAATGAATCGGAAGATTGTGATAATATTTCTGAGGCTAAAAAGATTTTGGATGAAGATCACTATGGTTTGGATAAAGTAAAAGATCGTATTTTAGAATATTTAGCAGTTAAAATTATGATGAAAAAGAATCCTCAAACAATTCTTTGTTTAGTTGGCCCTCCAGGAGTAGGTAAAACTAGTTTAGCTAAATCGATTGCGAGGGCGCTTAACAAACGATTTGTTAAGCAAGCATTAGGTGGTGTAAAAGATGAATCTGAAATAAGAGGACATCGTCGTACCTATATAGGCGCTTTGCCAGGTAGGATCTTACAAGGAATGGTTAAGGCAACGACTAATAATCCAGTTTTTTTACTAGATGAAATTGATAAAATGAGTAGTGATTATAAAGGAGATCCGACTAGTGCAATGCTTGAAGTATTAGATAGTGAACAAAATCGCTATTTTAGTGATCACTATTTAGAAGAACCATATGATTTGTCCAAGGTTTTCTTTATTGCAACAGCTAATTATTTAGGAAATATTCCTGCACCTTTAAGGGATCGTTTGGAAATTGTCGAATTATCTAGTTATACTGAATATGAAAAATTTGAAATAACTCGCCATCATTTAATTGAAAAACAATTAAAATTACATGGTTTATCTAAAGATTTATTCACAATTAGTGATCAAGCTATTTATTCTATTATTCAAAATTATACTCGCGAATCTGGCGTTCGAGAACTTGAACGGTTAATTGGGGCTATTATTCGCAAATCTATTAAAAATATTTTAATGGAGAATATTAAACGTGTCGATATTGATATTAACAATTTAGAAGAATATTTAGGAAAAGAAAAATATTCAACTACTAAAGCAGAGGGAAAAGATCAAGTAGGAGTTGTAACTGGGCTAGCCTATACTGCTTATGGCGGTGATACTTTGTCTATTGAAGTTACTTATTATAAAGGTGAAGGACGCTTGGTATTAACAGGAAAACTTGGTGATGTAATGAAAGAATCTGCTCAAGCAGCCTTAAGTTATGTTAAAACTAATGCAGAAAAATTTGGTATTGAATATGCCAAATTAAAAGAAAATGATATTCATATTCATGTTCCAGAAGGTGCTATTCCGAAAGATGGTCCTTCAGCAGGTGTTACTATCGCAACAGCTATTATTTCCGCATTTTCTAATCGTGAGGTTCGTCATGATATTGGTATGACTGGTGAAATTACACTTCGTGGAAATGTTTTACCAATCGGAGGTGTAAGAGAAAAGTCAATTGCGGCTCATCGAGTAGGGTTAAATAGAATTCTTATTCCAGAAGAAAACTTAAAAAATTTAGATGAAGTTCCGGAAAGTGTAAAAAATAGTATGGAAATCCTACCTATTAAAACAATTGATGAAGCGATTAAATATGCTTTAAAATAAAAATATAAGAAGATGATTTTGAGTAGATAGAATCATCTTTTTTAAATATTTTTGTCTCTTTTATTATATAATTCTAAAAGTATGATATAATAAAATTGTTAGAAAGTTAGGTGTTAAAGTGTTAATATTAGTAGGACCTAGTGCTTCAGGTAAAACAGAAGTTGTCAAAATGTTAATTAATAAATATAGTATGAAAAAACTTGTAACTTATACTTCACGAAGTATGAGAATAGGAGAAATTAATGATGTTGATTATCATTTTTTAGATAAGGTAGATTTTGAAAAAAAAATTAAAGATGGTTTCTTTTTAGAATATGTTGAATATAATGATAACTATTATGGTACTAGTTTTGAAGGGTTAGATTCTGATAAAGTTGTTATTTTAGAGCCAAGTGGCTTGAAACATTATATTAGAGAAGCCAAAGAAAAAATAAGAATTTGTTATATTACTTGTTCTAAAGAAATTAGAGAGAAAAGAATGATTAAACGTGGTGATGCATTAGAGAGTATTAAAAAACGTCTTTTAAGTGATGAACTTATTTTTAATGCCGAATTAAATGAATTGGCTGATTGGATTATTGTTGATGAAAATTATACTTTAGATGAATTAACTGAGAAAGTTTATAATGCTTATAAAGGGTATTTAAATGAATGATATTAATGTTTTAAATCAAATAGGCATTTCTTATATAATAAAAAAAGGTAATTATAAGCGAATTACTATAGGTTATTACCATAAAAACTACTTAACAATAAAAGTTCCAGTTAATCTGCCTAATAATAAGTTAGAACAATTTATAAATGATAATGTCAATTGGATTAAAAACAAACAGCCTAAGGGGTATTTTATGGAAACAAAGTATTGTACTGGTGAAAAGTATTTGTTTTTAGGAAAAGAATATGAAATGTTGATATTTATCTCAAAACATCCTCTAGTCGAATTACTTAAAAATCAATTAATTATTTATACTCCTAGTATGGATGCGGCAGTTATTAAAAAAAGTATTAATAAATGGCGTTTGAAACAAGCTGAATTTATATTCCAAGAAGTTTTAAATAAATGTTTTCAAGAAATGAGTAATTATTTATCTAAATATCCTATTTTAGAAATTAAAAAATATAAGGCTCGTTGGGGATGTTGTTACCCCCAAAATAATAAAATAATTATTAATATTAGTGTTGTTAATTTGCCGATTGAATTAATAGAATATGTTATTTATCATGAACTTGCTCATTTTATTTATTTTAATCACAGTAAAGAATTTTATGGTTTTTTAACAAAATTTGTTCCTAATGAACGATTATTGAAAAAACAAATTACAATGTATAATCCATTATATGAATAAATAAATAGGTTTTTATCAAAAAAAGTTTAAATGTTACATTTTAAGCTTTTTTTATTTATTAAAAATATTTTTTTTCGAAAACTTATTTACTCGACAAAAAGACCTAAAATGTGATAAAATATTAGTGGGTGTGGAAAGGATATGTAATGATAAAAAATAGTTTAAAAACTTTGCAAGAAAAATATGGAAACACTGAACATGATAATTCAAATGATTTAGCAAAATTTATGAAAAGAAGAAGATTGGAACAAAATCGAACTTTAGAAGATGTAAGTAGGGGTATTTGTAGTCCTAGTTATTTATCTAAAATTGAGAATTGTCAAGTAGATGTAGATTCTTATTATTTTCAAAGTTTATTTGAAAAGTTAGATTTGAAGTATGAAAGCGTAAAAAAAGAACGTCAAAATGACTTTTTTTCCAAAATTGTCAAGTATTACTTATTAGAACGCTATGATTTATTAGAAAATAAGTTGAAACAAATGGTTAATGGTAGCTCTTATTGTGATACTGAATTAGAATTAATTGTGTTATTACATAATATAATTAAGAAAAATTATGATGAGGCTGGGAAATTAATTACTAAATTAGAAGATGTTCGAAACACTTTAACTAAAGAAGAGTTATATTTATTATCCTTTTTAATCACATTGTATTTATATAGTACTAATCAGTATGTTTTAGCAGCTGAACAAATTGAAATTTTATATAAGCACCCAAGTGAAAATATGTACTATAATATTGCGGTAAGTGATTTAGGAATAGATATTTATTTCTTTTTAGGTAAAGAAAGTATGTTTTTTAAGTATTATCAGAAATTAAAACAATATAATAATCAAGAATTGTATAATACTAGAATCCTCATTCATAATATTCAAGTGTTGGTGCTACAGGCAAGAAATGGTAATTCAGATGTCATTGAAGATTTGGAAGTACAATTGCTTGCTGCTAGAAATCATCACCTTGATGAAGAAAAAATAGTTTATAATGAAGCATTAGTATATTATTATTTAAATAACTATTCTAAGGTTATAGATCTTGTTAATACCATTGAACCAAGTGTTAAAATATTGGCATTAGAAGGTATGATATTAAATAAAATTAATGATTTTGATAAATCAGTAAAATTTTTAAATAAACTTAAGTCGGTTGAAATATGTTTTAAAAGTAATGATGTTTTTGGCAATTACATTGAATATATTAGGGAAAAGTTTGAACAATATAGTTATACTAAAATATTAGCTTTTTTAAAAAATGTGGTTTTACCGAATGTAAAAGAAAATTATGTATTTTGGTTATATGAAGAAGAAAAACAAGAATATTTAATGCTGTGTTTTGAATTAGGTAAATATAAAGAAGCTATTAGGTTTATGATAAAAATGGGAGAACTTGGCTATTTGAAAAAAAATTAGGAGGTAATAAGATGGAGTTTTATGAATTATATCCTACAATTAAAAAATACGCTATAGAACATAAAACTCCAATTATTATGGAAGATTCTTTAGCATATATTAAAAATATTATTAAAGAAAGTGAAATAAAAAAAATATTGGAAATTGGAACCGCAATAGCTTATTCTGCTATCCATTTTGCTAGCGTTGGACATAATGTAACTATTGATACTATTGAACGAAATCAAGAGATGATTGATGTTGCTACTGCTAATATCAAAGAATATGATTTTTGTAAACAAATTACTTTACATCAAGGAGATGCTTTGGAATATCCGCTAACTGATTTAGGAAACGATTATGATTTATTATTCATTGATGCGGCAAAAGCTCAATCACAAAAGTTTTTTGAACGTTTTTTACCTTTGTTAAAACAGGATGCATGGATTATTACTGATAATATGAATTTTCATAATATTGATGTTGATGATCCTAATATTTCCAAAAATTTACGTAATATGCTAAAAAAAATTAAAAATTATCAAGATTGGTTAATTAACAATCCTAACTTTGATACTAAATTTATTGATTTAGGAGATGGATTAGCAATTACTCGGAGAAAACAATATGAGATTGATTGCTGAGTTGAAAAACCCTGATTTGATAAAAAAACACAATGTTGATGGATGGATAATTAACGTTAAAGGTTTAAGTTGCTATTATGATACGATATATGATTGTGGAGAATTAAACGAAATAATTACTAAAATACACGACAATAATCAAAAAGTTTATGTTAATGCTAGAAAAATAATTCATGAGCAAGATATTACAAATGTAATTGAAATATTGAAAAAAATGGAAGATTTAGATGTTGATTATTATTTTTATGGTGATGTTGCATTTAATGAAATAGCCGAAAAACTCAATATTAAACATAAAATAATATATCAAGTTAATACTTATATGACTAATATTTTAGATACTGAAATTATGCTTCGTGAGAATTATAGCGTAGTGGTATCAACTGAAATTAATTTTGATGAAATTAATTATATTGTAAAAAATCTTCAAAAACCTATATATTTATATGCTTTTGGCTATTATCCGATTTTTCATTCTCGTCGTGAATTAATCACTAATTATCAGAAATATCGAGGATTACAATCTAATGTTGCTAATAAATATGATGTGGTTGAGGAGTTGCGAGAAAGTCATTATCCAATTGAACAAAATGAAAATGGTACGGTTGTTTATCTTGATGGTGCATATTATTTATCACATGAAATTAAACAATTAAGTGAGTGCAATAACAAAATAATTTATATAGTAACTTCAAAATTTATTAATTTGGAAGTTTATAAAGAGGTTCTTAATTTTTATATTTCAACTATAAAAGGTAATGGAGAATATCAAATATTTGAAAATGAGTTAAGATTAACGAAAGGTTTGCTTTATGAAACTAGTAAACTACTAAAAAAAGAAGGTGGTGGAAATGTTGAATAAAGTTGAATTATTAGCACCAGCAGGGTCATTAGCAAAAGCTAAAATTGCTTTATTGTATGGTGCAGATGCAGTATATGTAGGTGGTAAGCAATTTAGTTTAAGAGCAAGAGCTTCTAATTTTAATTGTGAAGATTTAGCAAATTTAGCACTTTTTGCTCACGAAAAAGACAAAAAAGTTTATGTAACTATGAATATTATTCCTCATGATAGTGATTTTAGTGGTTTAGATGAATATTTGATTCAATTAGAAAATATGCGTATAGATGCTATTATTACTTCATCTAGATATATAATAGAAAGAGCAAAAGTAATTGCACCTCATGTAGGGCGTCATTTAAGTACCCAAATGTCGACAACAAGTAGCTTGGGGATTGCATACTATCAAAAATGTGGTATATCTCGAGTTGTTTTGGCAAGGGAGGTAACTCTTAGCGAAATTGAAGAGATTATGAAAAAAACTGACATTGAAGTGGAAGTTTTTGTTCATGGAGGAATGTGTTCAAGTTATTCTGGACATTGTGTACTTAGTAATCATATGACTAATCGTGATGCTAATAGAGGTGGTTGTGCTCATTCGTGTCGTTGGAATTATACCTTATATGAAAATGGCAAGAAATTACCAATGTTTTATAATATTGGGTCAAAAGATTTAATGGCTTTAAAATATATTCCAAAATTGATGGAATTGGGGGTGGCTTCTTTGAAAATCGAAGGACGTATGAAATCGATGTATTATCTTGCGGTTGTCGTTAGAAGTTATCGGATGTTAATAGATGCATATTATGAAAAAGGGTATGTTACTGAAGAAGAAATTAGACTTGCTGAAATTGAAATAGGTAAAGCAGAAAATCGATTGACTTCGTGTGGATTCTTTGAAGGGTTACCTACTTTAAAAGGTCAATTATATGATGACCGCTCAGAACATCCAACTAAAGAATATATTGGTTATGTTTGTGATTACAGTCCAGAAACTAAAATGGCTTTGATTGAACAACGTAATTATTTTAAATCTGGTGATTTGGTTGAATTTTTTGGTCCAGATTTAAAAAACACTCAAATGGTTATTGGTGAAATAATTGATTATGAAACTAAAGAAGTGATAGATGTTGCTCATCATCCATTACAATTGTTGTTAATAAAAGTTCCATTCGTGGTATCGAAAGATGCTATGATGCGCAAAGTTAATATATAAACTCTTGCAATTTTGCTTAAAATTTGATATAATTTACATAAAAAAAGATACATTGAGAGGTTTTAATATGAGTGAAAAATTTACTTTAACTGAAGAGGGGTTAAAGAATCTTCAAGATGAGCTATATCAATTAAAAAATGTTGATCGTGTAAAAAACATTACGGCTTTACAAGAAGCGAGAGCTCAAGGTGACTTATCTGAAAATGCCGATTATGATGCGGCTCGTGATCAACAAGCACAAATTGCGGCCAGAATTAGTACAATTGAAAAAATTTTAAAGAATTATGAGATTATCAAAGATGGTGCAAATAATCTTGGTAAATGGGTTAAAATTGAATTTTTAGATTTAGAAGATGAAGATGAACCTGCTATTGAAGTTTATAAAATTGTTGGTACATTAGAAGCGGACCCATTACGTCAATTAATTTCTAATGAATCACCGCTTGGAAGCGCTATTGTTAACCACAAGGTTGGTGATAAAGTTTATGTTAAATCAGAAAGTGGAGAAGAATTTTGGGTTATTATCCATGAGATTTCTTCTAAAGAAATTGCGGTTTGATTAATGATTGCGGTAATATGTGCAATGCCAATTGAGGCGGAGTTATTAAAACAAAAATTAGAAAATGTAAAAAAAGTTGAAGTTTTAAATAAAGTTTTTTATACAGGAACTATTAATGGTAAAGAAATTGTGCTTGTCATTTGTGGTATTGGTAAAGTTTCGGCGGGAATTACAACGGCCTTATTAATTGAACATTTTAGACCTAGTTTAATTATTAATTCAGGAATTGCTGGCGGTTTTTCTAGCAAATTGAATACTTTAGATTTAGTTGTTTCTCAAAAAGTAGCATATTATGATGTTGATTTGTGTGCGGATAATGAAGAATATGGGAAACTCCCTAATTTACCGAAATACTTTATATCTGATACTGAAGTAATTAAAGTTTTAGATAAAAATAATATTTTATATCATTATGGGGTGATTATCACTGCAGATACTTTTGCTGCTAATAAAAATAAAATTGATAATTTGGTTAAACAATATTATCGAGATGAAGAAGTATTGGCTGTTGATATGGAATCGGCTTCTGTTGGACAAGTGTGTTTTACTAGTGATACCCCCTTCATAAATTTACGAGTAATTTCCGATGTTATTGGACAAAAATCACAATTATCTACATATTATAATTTTGCTGAGATTGCTGCCAATAAATCTGTAGATGTTATTTTGAACATTATTAAATAGTGAAACATTCCGTGTGGGATGTTTTTATTTTTATACTCAAAAGGAAAATATAAAGTAAAAACTTATGAAAATAAAAACATAGTTTTTATGTCAACGTTTTTAGAAATTTACAAAAAAATTTAAATTTATAAGCATGATA
>CAYLLO010000040.1:0-11537 GCA_964384805.1 uncultured Staphylococcaceae bacterium
CAAACTGAGGATAGTTAAATGAACAAAATTGGGGATATTTAACTTGACATTTATACAGACTTTAATTTTAAAAGATGGTAAAGAGCAGGGACCTCCACTTTATGACATATAGATGAAATTTTAACTAATCAATTATAATTAATATTGTGCTAAAAAATTAAATTATTAAGATTTTATAAAAAAGAATTGATTTTAGAGATAATGTAGTTAAAAAATTTCAATCAAAGTTAGAAACTAATGACCCTATATTAGCCCAAACATTACATAAAAAATTGAAAAAAAGCAAGAAGAAAGAGAAAATAGCTATTAATGCTTTAGAAGAACAACTTGCTGAGAAAGAAAAAGAATTAGATGAAAATTAAGACATTTTAAAGGATTAGAAGAGAAAAATTGTAGATGAAATGGAAGATTTGACAGATGATAAGAATTCAGAGTTTTCATCTATGATGAGTTTAATGTGGAATAGAAGCTATATATTAAATTCATTATTTGCATATTATTTTGAAAAAAATAATTTACAAGAAAACTGCTTTCTTGACTGAAAAAAGTGTCTCTCATATAACTGAAGAAGCAATTGATGAGCTAATAACTAGAGGTTATTATTCATATAATTATCGGGGGATTCGTTACAAAAAAAGATGTGAAGAAGAGATTATTGGTATGTCTACTCTCGTAAAAATTGTTAACTACTACTTAAATGGGAGTGCAATTTTAGGAGAAGACTGGATAATAGTGGTAATGTAACAAATAAAATAAGATATTTTTATGATGCAGAAGGCATTTGCGGAATAAGATATGATGGATATAATTTTAAATTAGTTAAAGATTCATTAGGTAATGTAAGTAAAGTTATGTATAAAAGTAAAGTTATAGGTGAAAATGATGTATTAATTGAAGGCCTGGGTCTAAAATTTAGACACTATTCCTAAATAGCGGGGCACCAGTCACGTTCATACAATAATCAAATATTCCCAAATCAGCAAAAATTAAACGAGACTTTTAACGAATTGAATCTTGCTAATATTGATAAAAAGTCTATGAAGAGACGATAACTTTAAAAATATATCAAGGCTATAGTTATATTATGAAAAATTTCTTATTTTAGAGATGCATTTAATTTAAAAAATAGAATCTGATTAATTGATGTAGTTTTATGCTTTAATTTTTTTTAAAAAAATGATACAATTATATAGAAAAGTGTTCTCAAAATTTATTTTGATACAATAATTTAAATAAAAATATTAATAGCATAATAGGAGTGAATATGTATAAGAAAATTGTCTTAAGTTTTTATAGTAATAGTTTAAATAAAACTATTGATATTATTGATATAGAGATGATCATTGATTCATTATATAGTAGTGGGTATATTTTAAAACCTGTAATTATTGAAAAAATAGGAGAATATTTTTTAACTACTTTAATTGTTGTTGATTCTTTATATATAGATTGTATATTAGAAAAAATTAAAAAAAATTACCAGTATAACATTAATTTGAAATTGGAAGGTGATGAATTAATTGCTAATACTTCTGAATTTTGTCATTGTGAACAAACTAATTATTATATTGTAAATCCAGAATATGATTTTTTAGTTCATTCTTCTGTAGAGTCATTATTAAGATGTGGAAATTGTGGAAACCAAATTCTTTGGAACAGTATTGTAAAATTAACAGAAGCAGAGGAAAAAATTATTACTAGTCTCCAAGATGTATATGATAATTTAGAATCATTGAGATTAAATAGTCCATATTCTAAGTTTTGTGAAGAAGAATTAACAAATCATGAATCAAGTTATAATAAATTAGCTTTTAAAGTATGCCGATTATTTGAAGAAAAAATAAATAAGCCTATTTATTTATTGTTAAAAAATCCAATTGATGGAGTTTTTAAAGAGGGAAAAAAAGACTTAGATTATTGTCCAATTTGCGGTTGTAAACTAGAAAATATAGAAAACAATAAACGTGTTGGTATATATAGTGTGAAAAAAATTTGTCATACTTGCAGAATAGTTCTACCAAGTTATGAGGAAAATTAATTAGCTGACTAGATGTAAAAAGAAATTAAAGAACTATTATGTATAGTAAATCTTTATTATAAACTACTATTTTGGATATATCCCCAAACAATTAGAGGTAATAATGAGAATGGTAAAGTTACATTATTTAATATAATAGTTGATAAATAGATGTAGTAGAAAAAAATTCAATTTTAGTTGATATAAAGGGGATTTAAAAATAAATAATAAACGGAGAAGTGTATGAAAAAAAAGATAATTTTAGGACTAATATTAATGGTTTTTAGTTTAATAATGATAAATGGCTGTTCCTTATCAAATATGGAAACTGCACCTAAGCTTGCAACACCTATTGTTACATTAAATGAGGAATTAGCAACATGGTCTAGAATTGATAATGTAATCAGATATGAAATTGACATTAATGATGAAGTATTTTTGGTTGACGCTAGTACTAATACTTATCTTTTAAAAGAATCAGAAAGTTTAAAAGTTAAAGCTATAGGAGATGAAATTAATTATATAAGTAGTGATTGGTCAAATACAGTAACTTATCAAAAAGAAATTAATAATCCGAAAATTGGATATTTAATAGAACAAGAATATCAAAACTTGGTTAATGGTTTAACTAAAGAACATACAAATTGGACGTTTACTGGTAAAGTAGTTGATATGACTGCTACTTCATTCAGTACAGAATATAATAATTATTGTGTTAAGATGATTGTTGATATTGATGGAATATTGGTTGGTATTTATAATGGATTTGTATCAGGAACTTATCCAACGGATATTAACGGACTAATTGTTGGTGTTGAAGTTACTATAACAGGACAAATTAGTGAAAAATATACTTTAACTTCGGGACCTTACACTACAAATATTGAATTTGCTAATCCAGAAATTAGTTGGGAATCTAAAACGGAACAAGACCCCATTTCTAAGATTAATTTTTTGATGATTAATGATACTCACGGAGCATTTCTTGATTCGAGTAGCGGTTATTCTATTGGTCGTGTTGATACATTAGAGGATCAATTAACATCTGTTAATGGTGATTATATTTTAATCCATAATGGTGATGCCTTTCAAGGTAGTTATGTATCAAGTACTCTATATGGCTTGCCATTAATTGAAGCTTTTAATAAAATGAACATTGATTGTTTTGTCTTGGGAAATCATGAATTTGATTGGGGTATAGATAAAATTGCCGCATATGCCGACGGTGATTTGACTAATGGTGAGGCTAATTTTCCTTTTTTAGGCGCTAATATCTATTACAAAGGGACAACTACTAGACCAGATTGGATTGATCCATATACTATTGTCGAATATGGTGATTTAAAGGTGGGAATAATTGGAGTTATTGGGGAAACTCAAGAATCGAGTATTTTAACTAAATATGTTGTTGATTATGAGTTTGTTAATCCCCTTAATCTTATTAAAGAGTATGCATCAACGCTTCGATTAGAATCAAATTGTGATGTTGTGGTAGTTGCTACTCATGAATATGATGCGTTATTAAATAAACAAATTGCTAATCTTTCAGAAAATTCTGAAATAGATGCGATATTTTGTGCTCATACTCATCAATACAAGAATGAATCGCTTTCTAGAAATGATGGTGAGTCAATACCAGTAGTTCAAAATACACATAAAAATAATTTAGCAGTAGAAGTTGTGATTAATTTAGATGATAATGGTAATTATGATGGGTTTAAAACAGTTTTTCACAAACCATCACAATATGCTATTTCTGAAGATATTATGATAATTATTAATAAATATCAATATTTGATTGATGAATCTAATACTTCACTTGGTAATGTTGATAATTATATTGATAAGAATACTTTAGGGTTATATGCAACTGATGCAATGTTAAATGGTGATTATAGTAAATATAATTTTAGTGACATAGATATTGCGATTATAAATACAGGAGGAGTAAGGGCAACTATTGATAAAGGAGATATTACTAGATCAGATGTTTTTGAAGTGTTTCCTTTTAATAATAAAATTGTTTTAGTAAATATGAGAGGGCAAGACTTGAAATCATTATGTAATAAGAATGAGAGTTATTTATATATAATGGTTAGTGATGAAATAGGCTCTTATAGTAAACTAAATGATGATACTATTTATCAGCTGGCGGTTATTGATTATGTATTTGAAGGAACATATTATACAGAGTTTAATAAATTAACAAAGAATGATTATGTTGAAACTGATATTCTTCTTCGCGAGCAATTAATAGAATATTTAGATGAATTATATTAGGATTAATTAAGAATAAAGAAAATAATAAAAACAAAAAAATATTTTAATAAAAAATTAGAAAGGAAAATAAAACATGCGTAAACACCTATCACCTAAACCTTATTTATATCCCCTTCCAGTATTAATTATTGGAACATATGATGAAAATGGTTTGCCTAATGCGATGAATGCAGCGTGGGGAACAGTTTGTGACATAAATCAAGTTGCGGTATTTTTATCAGCAAATCATAAAACAACGAAGAATATTTTATTAAAGCAAGCATTTACTATTAGTATTGCTGATAGAAAAAATGTTATTGAAGCTGATTATGTTGGCTTAGTATCTGGTAATACTAACCCTAATAAGTTAGAAAAGACTAATTGGACCATTTTAAAAAGTGAAGTAGTTGATGCACCTATCTTTAATGAATTACCTTTAACTTTAGAATGTAAGTTAGTAAGTTATAATGAAGAAACTGAATGTGTTGTGGGAGAAATTATTAATGTAAGTGTAGATGAAGATATTTTAGATGAAAATAATAAAATTGATTTAAATAAGTTTAAGCCTATTTCGTATGATACCGCTAATCACGCTTATATAGCCTTAGGAGAAAAAGTAGGTAATGCTTTTCAAGATGGTTTAAAAATAAAATCCTAAAGCTAAAGTTAAATTGTAATTAAGAGCCTTTTAATTGAAATTTATTCTAATGAATGCTAAAATAAAACTAATTTTGTAATTGGAGGATGCTATATGAGTTATCAAAGTTTTGAATTATTAAAAAAACTATATTTTGTTAGAACAGGTGGTTCTAATGAAGAGTTAGAAGCAGCTAATATTTTAAAAAGTGAATGTGAAGACTTAGGGGTAGAAGCTCATCTTGAGTCATTTAAGGTTGATGGAGCTAAAATTGAAAAGGCGGTAGTTAAATTTTTAAATCCAGATATGGAAATTGAATGTGCGGGAGTAGGAATGTCTTCATCAACTCCTATTGAAGGAATAACTGGAGAATTTACTTATATCAATAGTGAGGCTGATATTGAAATTCAAGATGTAGAAGGGAAAATTTGTTTAGTTCATACTAAACTAGTAGGACAAAAACTATATAAACGCTTAGTTGAAAAAAAAGCGATAGGTTTAGTATTATGCACAGGTTCAGTATACGATGAACCCGAAAATGTAGATTTAGATCCTTATATGTATCGTGAACGAAATTATAAATATGGTAAAATACCTGCTGTTTGTATTCGTATGAAAGATGCTGAAAAAGTTTTACGTGCTAAACCAACGAAAGCTCATATTGTTTTAATTCAAGAAGAATTACAAAATGATTCGCATAATGTGGTAGCTACTATTGAAGGAGGAAAATATAGAAATGAAGTGATTGCGATTACTGCTCATTATGATTCAGTTAGTTATTCAAAAGGAGCCTACGATAATGCGACTGGTTCAACGGGAATTATGCAATTACTTGCTTATTTTAAAGAACATAAACCTGAAAGAACTTTGAAGTTTATTTGGTGTGGGTCTGAAGAAATGGGATTACTCGGATCTAAGGCTTATTGTGAGCAACATAAAGAAGAATTAAAAGATTATAAATTGTGTATTAATATTGACATGATTGGGGTAACTATTGGATTTGATATTGCATGTTGTACAACTAACAATTCTTTAGTTAATTATATTAATTATTTAGGGTGTGAAAAAGGCTTTGCTATTAAAGCACGACAAGGAGTTTATTCTTCTGATTCAACACCATTTGCAGATGCTGGAGTTCCTGCACTTTCATTTGCGAGAATCTCTCCTCAAGGTGGAGCAACAATTCATTCTCGTAAAGATGTAATGGATTTTTTAGAAGAAGACAATTATTATAAAAGTTGTGACTTTATTAGTGAATTTACAGAAAAAATGGCATCATCAGTGGTATTTCCTGTTGAACAAGACATTCCTAGTAATATGAAAGAAGAAATAGAATATTATTTTGGTCGTAAAGAAAGACCTTAAACATTATTAGTCCTAATGATATTATTTGTTAGGACTTTTTAGGCGTGTGACAATTATGAATGAAGGCAAAGTTAATTCCATAAGATAGTATTAAAGTAATTATTTATTGTAAATAATCGTATTAGATTTTCCAAATAATAAGAAAATTAATTATTTTTTTATTAGTAATTCAATAAAAGTTTTATAACTTCAGTAAATATTCAATAAAAGTTCAGAATTCTATGATTGACTCTTTAAAGGTAAAATGGTATACTTACCAGGGTATTCTATAAAATAGAAAACTAACAATATTAAAAAATAAGTTTTTTGATTTATATGGAATCTTATTTATTTCAGTGAGTAGAATTTTTCCAGTAATCAAAATATGAATTAAATAATATTATCAAAAAAGAGGAGAAAAACTATGCTTAGAGTATTTGTAGATTCTGGTTCGAGCATCAAACAGGAAGAAAAAGAAAAATATAATGTGGAAGTTATACCTTTAAAAATCTTACTTGGAGATAAAGAGTATCAAGATGGAGTAAATTTAACAATGGATGAATTCTATCACCAATTAATTGATAATAAAGTTTTTCCTAAAACTTCCCTTCCTTCGATGGTTGAATATGAAGAAAAAATAAATGAATATACTAAAGATGGTGATGATGTTATTATTATAACTATTTCATCTAAAATTTCAGGAACTTATAATTTTATTCGTTTACTTTTTGAAGATAATCCTAAAGTAACTGTAATTGATTCTTTATCAGCAGTAGGGGGAATTCGTTTATTGGTGAATGAAATTAATCGTTTTAGAAAAGAAGCGGTAGATGTTATTGTTTCGAAAGTTAAAGCGTTAATTCCAAGAATTAAGGTTGCAGCAATTCCTGAAAATTTAACTTATTTACTACGTGGAGGAAGGTTAAGTAAAGTAGGCTATGCAGTAGGGACAGCTTTAAAAATAAATCCAATTATTAGTTTAGAAGAAGGTAAAGTTAAAGTCGATGCTAAAAAACGTGGCATTAGACATAGTATGGAATATATTGTTAACTTATTAGATGAATTAAAATGCGATCCTAATTATGAAATTATTCCCTCATATACTTATGAAACAAATAATTTAGAAAAATTGATTAGTATGACTGATTCTAAATATCGTTCTAAAATGAAGGTGTATGATAATTTAGATTCAGTAATTGCCTGTCATTGGGGTCCCAATGCTTTTGGATATATTTTTGTAAAAGGCGAATAAAAAATAAATTAAATTATTTGACAAAGGTTATAAAATGGTGTAGAATTTCTATATCTAAATTTATTTTTTAAAATAACGTTGAAGAGAAGAGTAAATATTATTAATATTCTTAGAGAGTTTGTATTTGGTGAAAGCAGATAATATGGATAATATTGAAGATGGCCTTGGAGTTGCTTTGTCGATATTTAGGCAAAGACGGGTTCGCCCGTTAAAGCGATGGAGTATAAGAATAATGAGAATTATATTTAATTCTAATTATAGTACTCGATAAGGTTACTATTGTGAGGTAGTAATAAATTAAGGTGGTATCACGGGTATATCTCGTCCTTGAAATTTTTTCAGGACGGGTTTTTATTTTTACATAAGGAGGTTAAAATGGGTATTTTAGAAATTAAAGACATTTCTAAGTCATTTAAAAATGGAAAAAATATAACACCAGTACTAGATGAAGTAACTTTATCCATAGATAAGGGAGATATTTTTGGTGTAATAGGCTTATCTGGTGAAGGTAAAAGTACACTAGTTAGATGTATTAACCGATTAGAACAAGCTGATGGAGGGAAAATTTATTTTGATGATGATGGAAAATTATTAGATGTAGGAACTTTAAATGGCTACCATTTAAGAAAATATCGCAAAAAAGTGTCGATGATTTTTCAAGATTTTAATCTTTTAAACCAAAAGTCGGTATACCAAAATATTGAATTTCCTTTGACTTTAGATAAAAATTATAAAAGAAGTGTAGAAATAGATAAGCATATTAAAGAACTAATTAAAATGGTAGGATTAGAAAAAAAAGAAAAATCATATCCTAGTCAGTTATCTGGCGGCCAAAAACAACGAGTCGCTATTGCAAGAGCATTGATTAATAATCCTAAAATATTACTTTGTGATGAAGCAACTAGTGCTTTAGATCCGACAACGGCAGATCAAATTTTAGATTTATTAAAAAAATTAAATAATGAATTAGGATTAACCATTATTATTATTGCTCATCAAATGTCAGTTATTGAGCGTATTTGTAATAAAGTAGCCATTCTTTCAGACCACAAAGTAGTAGAATGTGGTGATGTAGCTCAAGTATTTTTGAATCCTCAAACGGAAGCAGCTAGAAAATTGGTTTATTCAGGACATGTAGTGACCAAATTTCATGATTCAAAATTAATTAAATTTGAATTCAATGGTGATACTGATGAACCATTAATTGCTGGTATTATTCAAGATTGTAATATTTTAGTATCAATTGTTTATGCTAATTCTTGGGTAGTAGATGGTAAACTATATGGTCAATTAATTATTAAGTTGCCGTATTATGAAGCAGATATAGATCGACTAAAAAGTTATTTAAATCTTAAGAAAATAGCATATAAGGAGGTGGAAAATCATGGATTTGGAATTACTACTGAAAGCCATTAAAGATACACTCTTAATGACATGTATTTCAACGTGCATTTCTTATGGTATAGGATTGCCTATTGGGATTCTATTATATAAAACCTCTAAAAAAGGATTAAAACCAAATTCCATTGTTAATGGAATCTTAGGGACAATAGTTAATACTTTTAGATCTATTCCATGTTTATTGCTCATCATTATTTTAATTCCTATTACAAATTTTATTTTTGGTAAAGGATCATGGTCAGGTAACTGGTATTCAATGATTGTACCACTAGTTTTTGCCTCTTTTGCTTTTATCGCAAGAATGGTAGAACAAAGTTTAGTAGAAGTAGATTCTGGAGTAATTGAAGCAGCTAGAAGTTTAGGAGCTTCTGATAGGCAAATCATTATCAAGGTATTATTATCTGAGGCTAAACCATCACTTATATCAGGTTTTGCAGTGACGGTTGTATCTATTATTGGGTATACTTCATTTGCTGGTTATATTGCGGGTGGAGGATTAATTGTTGAGGCTTTTAACTTAGGTTATTATGGAACTGAAAAATTAGGAATGTGGATATGTATTTTATTTGTAGTAATAATTGTTCAATTAATCCAAGAAGGTGGATTATTAATTTCTAAAAAAATAGATAAAAGGAGAAAATAAAAATGAAAAAGTTGTTAAGTTTATTATTTGTATTAGTTAGTTTATTATGTTTAACTTCATGTGGTGAAAAAAATGATAAAACAATTATAGTTGGGGCTACCCCATCACCTCATGCAGAAATTTTAAATAGTGCAGCTATCCAAGACTATATTAAATCAAAAGGTTATAAATTAAAAGTTAATGTATATCAAGATTATGTAACACCAAATAAGGCTTTAAATGATGGAGGAATTGATGCTAATTATTTTCAACATATTCCTTATTTAGAGGAAGAAATTGCTACTAAAGGTTATGATTTATCTGTAGCTTGTAAGGTACATAATGAACCACTAAATTTATATGGTAAAGAAAGTAAAAACGATTGGTCAAATACTAAAATTCACATTATTGATGATGTATCTAATGTTGAAAGAGCCTTTAAATTATTACTTGCAAATGGCTTAATTGATTCTTATAGTGTTGAAAACTTTAATGCTCAACACCCAGTTTATACCTCATCAATTGGGGTTACAATTGAATGTATTAATCCAGGATTATTACATCAAAAAGTTGCTGAAGGGGGCTATGCGGTAATAAATGGAAATTATGCTTTAACAGCATGGGGAGCATCCCAAGCAGCAGAATATAAAATATTAGGTGAATCTACCGATGTTGCATATCCGAATATTATTGCGGTAAGAACTGCAGATTTAAATAATGAAAAAATTAAAGTTTTAGTTGAAGCTTTTTCACAACCTGAAGTTCAAGCATTTATAGCTGAAACGTATGGTCCAACAGTAAATTATGTATACGAAAGTTTATTAAAATAATACATTATTAACTCAAAACCAGTATTAAATACTGGTTTTTTAAAAAGAAAATAAGTTTAAAGTTTTTTTGTTTTTTAAATATTTGACTAATAAAAAGTTTTAGTGATATAATTTAACTACATAGGAGGTATTGTGTATGTCAAAGAATAAAATAATTACAATCGGTCGTGAATTTGGAAGCGGAGGTCGTGAGGTTGCTCGTCGTTTAGCAGAAGTTTTAGGATATGAATACTATGATAATGAAATTATTACAGAAATAGCTAAACATACTGCATTATCAGAAGAATATGTAAGACAAATTATAGAGAATGAACCTCATGCTTTATACCCTATTACGATAGGTCATACCATTACATATATAGATAATTCTACTCAACAACGTATTCAAAGTATTTACACAGCTCAAAGTGAAATTTTAAAAGAATTAGCTGAAAAATCTAATTGTATTATCGTTGGTCGCTGTGCTGATTATATTCTGCGCGAATATAAACCATATCGCATTTTTGTTCATGCTTCTTTAACAAGTAAAGTAAAGCGTTGTATTGAGCGTAATGATGATGTACACAAATATACTGACAAAGAAATCAAAAAATATATAAAAAAAATTGATAGACAACGTGCTAAATATTACGAACACTATACTGATCAAAAGTGGGGTGCTAAAGAAAATTATGATTTATGCATAAATACAACCAATTTAGTTATTAAAGAAGTAGTAGATGTTTTGGCTAAAATGTTTAAATAGGAGTTTAATATGGATAAAGAAAAAGAATTATATGAAAAAGCTTATGCTAAACAAATGAAATATGCTAAACAAATGTTATGTGCTGTGTTTATTGTTATAGGCTTAATATTTTCTGTAATTGGGATAATCTTATTAGTTGAAAAGGTTGTCGATGAAGAAGGGTTTATGCTAGGTAAAGTCTTTTTACCAATGGGGATTATTTTTATTCTTTTAGCGTTATCTTTCTTGTTTATACCAGTTAAAGGAAATTATGAAAAATATAAAAAACGTACAGAGAAATATGGGTTTATTGAGTTTTATGACGTTAATATTAAACTTACAATGTTAGGCGAAAATTGTAAAACATTAGAAAAAAGAATTGAAGAATTAGAAAAGTAAAAAGGGGCTGTTAAATAACCTATGAATTTAGGTTTGCCCCTTTTTATTATTT
>CAYLLO010000041.1:0-11390 GCA_964384805.1 uncultured Staphylococcaceae bacterium
ATTAACTATTGATAGCAATGTTTGCTAGGTATGTTAAATACAAATGATACTATACAATCAATACTTTTAAATATCCTTGCTCTGTGTTTGCTAGGTATGTTAAATACAAATGATACTATACATTTAAATTTTCAGGATAACCTTCAACATTGTTTGCTAGGTATGTTAAATACAAATGATACTATACTTACCTACATATATCCTGGTAAAGAATATGGTTTGCTAGGTATGTTAAATACAAATGATACTATACCTAGAAAAAAAGCTGAAGGGTATGCTAAACGTTTGCTAGGTATGTTAAATACAAATGGTACTAATCTATATGCACCATTTATATTTGTTAAAATAAAAAAATTATCCACTTGTGTTCATATAAAAATTCCCATTTTTAATAACATAAATGATTAGTTAGTTTTTATTATCATCATTTTCTTTTTTACTAATTCTATATTATTATATCAAAGCAGTAAATAAAAGTTAATAATCAAGTAACCAAATGTTAAAAAAATTACAAAAGTATAAAATAAAATCGCTGATAAGTTGCCTAATATAGGTTTCCTATCAGTTTTTTAAATGCTAAAATACTATTAAGGTGGTAGTTAAAGGTGAAGATGCTATATTAATTAAACGCCAGGATGTGTGATGCCCTAAGAAATGTAACCCAATCATCTTATGCAATAAATAAAAATAATAGTGCTAAATTATTGAAATATATATAGATTTATAGTATTATATAATACAGTACAAAAAAATACTATTTTAAGGGAGAAAATATATGACTTCAAATTATTTTTTAACAGTTAGTCAAAAAGTTTTGAAAGCTTACGACAAATTATGTGAACCTTTATTGATTAAATATGATATATCATTAGTATCATTTAATATTCTAATGTTTTTAACTAATAATCCCAATTATACGACTGCTCAAGAAATTAGTGATATTAGACATATTAAAAAGAATTTAGTATCTGTACATGTTGAAAAACTTGTAAATGCAGGTTTTATCGAAAGAAGTGCAATTGTAGGAGATCGAAGAAAAATTGCCTTAAAGTGTACTGATAAGGCTAATGATATAATTAGTGCAGGACATAAAATGCAAGAACAATTTTATCAAATGTTAACAAAAGGGATAGATGATAATATGTGGGTAGTTTTTGATAAAATAAATCAAAACATTGAGGCTAATGTGGAAAAAATATTAAATGACTAAATTAATAAAATAGGAGGTATTAAATGTTAAAACTTTTAAAGAGAATGCGTAAACGAGAAGTAGTAATGTGTTTAGTTTGTGCCATTTTTATACTAGGTCAAGTGTACTTTGATTTGCGTTTGCCAGATTATATGAGTGAATTAACTAAACTAATTCAAACATCTGGAAGCCAAATGAATGAAATATGGTTAACAGGTTTAGAAATGTTAGGGTGTGTATTTATAAGTGCGATATTATGCATTACATGTGGATATTTATCAGCACGTGCTGCTTCGGGATTTACTATGAGAATTCGTGAGGATTTATTTGAACATGTAATGAATTTAGGTCAATCAGAAATGTCAAAGTTTTCAGTGCCTAGTTTAATTACCAGAACAACTAATGATGTAACTCAAATTCAAATGGTTATTTCTATGGGACTTCAAAATTTGGTCAAAGCTCCAGTTATGGCTGTTTGGGCTATTTTTAAAATTTTGGGTAAAAGCTGGGAGTTATCGGTAATTACGATTGGATTTGTTGTTGTTATGTGTGTTACAATGATAGTAATTTTATCATCTGTTTTACCACGTTTTAGATTAGTTCAACGATTGACTGATAAAATAAATCGCGTAGCTCGTGAAAATTTAACTGGAATTAATGTAGTTCATGCATTTAATGCTGAAGATTATCAAAACAATAAATTTGAGGAACCAAATACAACTATGTTTAAAACCCAATTAATTAATCAACGTTTTTTTGCCGTAATGATGCCTGTTTTACAACTAGGTATGAATGGGTTATCACTAGCTATTTATTGGGTAGGTTCACTATTACTTAGTAATGTTGATATGATTAACAGATTAGCTATGTTTAGTGATATCGTTGTATTTAGTACATATGCCACATATGTAGTTACTTCATTCATTATGTTAGTTATGATTTTTATGATGTTGCCAGCTGCACAAGTCTCAGCAGAACGTATTAATGAGGTACTAGATACTAAACCTACAATTTATGAAGGAACAAAAACTTTTGGAAGTGAAGTAGGAACTGTAGAATTCAAAAATGTAAATTTTCGTTATCCAGATTCTGGGGAAGATGAATTAATAGATATTAATTTTAAAGTAAATAAAGGAGAGACTTTAGCAATAATTGGTTCAACTGGGAGTGGTAAAACAACTTTAATTAGTTTAATTGCTCGTTTATATGATGTAACAACTGGTGAAGTTTTAGTTGATGGGGTAAATATTAAAGAATATACCTTTGAAACTTTATATAATAAAATTGGATATATTACACAAAAGGCTGTTCTTTTCTCTGGTTCAATAGAAGAAAATATCACTTTTGGAGAGTGTAAAGAATTAATTACTCAAGATGTTATTGATGAGTCATTAACTATTTCTCAGGCTAAAGAATTTGTAAATAAATTAGAAGGTGGTACAAAATATCATATTGCACAAAGTGGAAAAAATATTTCTGGAGGACAAAAACAAAGATTATCTATAGCTCGTACTCTAGCAAGAAAATCTGAAATTTTAATATTTGATGATTCATTTTCAGCTCTAGATTATAAGACTGATGCGGCATTACGGGCTGGTTTATCAGAAAAATTACAGGATACAACTAAAATTATTGTTGCACAACGTATTAGTACGATACGTCATGCTGATAAAATCCTTGTTTTAGATGATGGTGCTATTGTTGGTCAAGGTACTCATGATGAATTAATGAGAAATTGTAATGTATATCAAGAAATTGCGAAATCTCAACTTTCAGAAACTGAACTTTTATAAGGGGGTGTTAGTATGAAATTAGATAATTTATTTACATCAACTGGTAAAGTTTTTAAATATATGAAAAAAAGTATATTAGCAGTCCTTTGCGCCTTAATACTTGCAGCTCTTAGTGCGGTTTTAACAATCATTGGTCCTAATAAAATTGGTGAAATTACTAATTTAATGAAAAATGGATTGTATAGTGATATAGATTTAGAGGCTATTTCAAAACTAGGTATATTCTTGCTTGTAATATATGTAGCAAGTGCTTTATGTCAATATATTGTTCAATTTATTATGGCAACAGTTACCTTAAATATATCTAAAAAACTTCGCACTGATTTATCCCAAAAAATAAATCGTGTTCCTATGAGTTATTTTAATCAACATTCTCAAGGAGATGTTTTAAGTAGGATTACAAATGATGTTTCAACTTTGCAGCAAGGTTTTACAAATAGTTTACCAGGGATTATTAGTGCAGTAGCTCAATTTGTTGGATGTTTGATTATGATGTTTGTTACAGAGTGGCATTTAGCATTATGTGTTATTATAGTAACGTTTATAGGAATGATTTCACTATTTCTAATTATGGGAAAGTCACAAAATTATTTTGTTGCCCGTCAAGAAAGTTTAGGAAATATGAATGGTTTTATTGAAGAAATGTATTCCGGTCATTCTGTTGTTTGTCTTTCTCGGGCCAATAAAAAAATTAAAGATAAATTTGATGAGTTAAATTTAAATGTATATAGTGCTAATTGGAAATCACAATTTTTATCTGGTATTATGCAACCTTTAATGAATGTTGTTGGAAATATTGGATATGTGGTAGTATGTGTTATAGGTTCAATCTTAGCACTTAATGGAACTATTGAATTTGGTATTATAGTGGCATTTATTTTATATGTTCGTCTATTTAGTTCACCATTAACACAAATAGCACAAGGATTAACTAATATGCAAACTGCCTCTGCTTCAGCAAAGCGTATATTCGACTTTTTAGAAACGGAAGATTTGTCTGATGAGAGTTATAAAAATGTCATTTTAGAAGAAGTAGAAGGAGATGTTGAATTTCAAAATGTTCATTTTAGTTATCCAGATAATCCAAATAAAATAATAATTAATGATTTTTCAGCATACATAAAAAAAGGACAAAAGGTAGCAATTGTAGGGCCAACTGGAGCAGGTAAAACAACTATGGTTAATTTATTAATGCGCTTTTTTGAAATCAATAGTGGTAGTATTAAGATAGATGGTATTCCAATAGCTGACTTAAAACGTGAAAATGTCCATGAACTATTTGGAATGGTTTTACAAGACACATGGTTATTTAATGGAACAGTACGTGAAAATCTAGTGTATAATATGAAAAACATTAGTGATGAAAAGTTAAAAAAAGTTTGTCAAGCTTGTGGTATTTTGAAATTCATCCGTTCATTACCAAAAGGTTTTGATACTGTTTTAGATGAAAGTACAACAATATCGGCTGGTCAAAAGCAATTATTAACTATTGCTCGAGCAATGTTACAAGATGCACCAATGCTTATTTTAGATGAAGCTACATCTTCAGTTGATACTCGTACTGAAACAATCATTCAAAAAGCAATGGATGAATTAACTATTGGAAGAACAAGTTTTGTTATTGCTCATCGTCTATCTACTATTAAAAATGCAGATTTAATTCTAGTGATGAAAGATGGCGATATAATTGAAAGTGGAAATCATTTAGAATTAATGCATAAAGGTGGATTTTATTATAATTTATATAATAGTCAATTTGAACAAAACTAATGGATAAAAAAACTTGATTTGTAATAAACCAAGTTTTAGAAGTAATATAAAAAATATAAAAAAGGGTCTGAAAAAAGTAAGTGATATCCACGAGCTTTTTTAGACCTATTTTAAGTATTACTTTAAATTCTTTAAAATCCAATTATTAAGTTTCTCTTTAGCTTCATTAATGCCATTTTTCTTAGGATAAACTAAATCTAAAGTTGAAACGATGATATTATCATGTAAAGCCTCTTCGAAATTTTGCCACGTTTTTCTTAAATTTCCACCATTACAAACAAATAGATAAATTTTTTTGTCCTTGATTTCATTTTCTGATAAGAATGTATTAATAGGTGGTGCATAAGTTCCAAACCAACATGGTGTTCCAATAATAATATTATCATATTGAGATATGTCAACATTGTAAGCTTCTAGTTTAGGTTTTTTAGTCATATATACTTGCATTCCACCCCATACAAATCGAAAAATATTTTTAATTTTCTTTTCTTTTTGAGGTACAAGTTTTAGTACATCAGCCTCAATAGTATTTGTTAATCTCGATACAAGTTCTTCAGTATTACCTTCATAAGAATAATAGACGATTAAATTTTTCATTTTCTTTCTTCCTGCCTTTCATTAATATATAGCTCAATATTTTGTAATAAAGATTTTAAATTTAATATTTTATCGACTCCTGTAATGTGATAGTAGTTTTTAGTTCCTTGGTGTTCAATAGAAACAATTTCATTATCAAGTAAAACTTTTAAATGATGAGATACAGCTGGTCGTGATAGTTGAACTTTTTTAGCAATGTCATTAACTCTAATTCCACCATTGGCACAGTTTTCTAATAATACGGTTAAAATTAATTGACGATTTTCATCGCATAATGCATTTAAAACTTTATTATATTTTTTTAAATCATTTTTAATTAGAGATAATCTTGTTTCTTTCTTCATAATTATACTACTCTTTCGTTTAACTATTTTTATTATACTACTAAGGTAAAAATTAATCAATATTGGTAAAGAAATTAGAACCAAAAAATATCTTAAATGTACCTCATAAAATAAAATTTTAAATGTATTGACATATTTAAATTTTATGAGATATAATATAAATATAAGTAACTTAGGAGGATAAGATGCAATATATAACTTTAAATAATGGAATAAAGATGCCGATATTAGGATATGGAGTATATCAAATCTCTAAAGTTGATTGTAAACAATGTGTATTAAATGCTTTAAAAATTGGGTATAGATTAATAGATACTGCACAAAGCTATTTTAATGAAGAAGAAGTAGGTGAGGCAATTAGTGAAAGTGGCATTCCAAGAGAGGAGATATTTATTACCACAAAAGTTTGGATAGAACATTATGGATATAATAATTGTAGAAACTCAGTATTAGAGTCAATGCGAAAATTAAAAGTAGATTATATTGATTTAGTTTTGTTACATCAACCATTTAATGATTATTATGGCGCCTATCGGGCTTTAGAAGACTTATATAAAGAAGGTAAAATTAAAGCCATTGGAGTTTCTAATTTTTATCCAGATCGATTTGTTGATTTACAGGCTTTTGTTGAAGTTAAACCTGCAATAAACCAAATAGAAACCCATCCTTTTAATCAACAAAAAGAAGCTAAAAAATGGTTGGAAAAGTATAATTGTCAAATTGAAGCATGGGCTCCCTTTGGTGAGGGTAGAGGTGATATGTTTATTAATCCAATTATTAAAGCTATTGGAGATAAATATCATAAAACTGTTGCACAAACTATTTTAAGATGGTTAATTCAACTTAATGTAGTGGTAATACCTAAATCAATTCATATTGATAGGATGCAAGAAAACTTTGATGTTTTCGATTTTGAATTAACAAATGATGATATGCAACAAATTAATGCTTTAGATCAAAATAAGAGTGCATTTTTTTCACATCAAGATCCAAGGATGGTTGAATGGTTTATAGAGATGGTAGAAAAAAGAAAACAAAATCAAGATCATCAAAAAGAAAATAAAAATTGGTAAGGAGAAAAATATATATGAGAAGAGACTTAGGAGTAAAAACATATCTTTATCCCCAATTAGTTATGATAATTGGTACATATGATAAAGAAGGTAATCCCAATGTTATGAATGCTGCATGGGGAGGAATGGCCGACTATGATAAAGTAATTGTTTGTTTAGCGCATCATAAAACAACGGAAAACATCAATATAACCCAAGAATTTACTATTTCGATAGGGGATGCTAAACATGTTATAGAGTGTGATTATGTAGGAATTGTATCACAAAATGATGAACCTAATAAAATGGCAAAATCTGGTTTTACAACAACAAAAGCGCAATATGTCAATGCTCCAATCGTTAATGAATTATCTTTATGTTTGGAATGCAGATTAATTAAGATATTAGAAGATGGTTTATATTTAGCTCAAATAATTAATGTTAATGCTGAAGAAAGTGTTTTAGATGATAAAGGTAATGTTTTAGTAGAAAAGCTAATGCCAATATCATATGATCCATCAACTCATGGATATTATAAGGTTGCAGAAAGAGTTGGTAATGCATTTAGCGATGGGGAAAAAATAAAATAAGATTTAAAATCTTTATTGAAAAGAGGTTATATCTATGTTATGGTTAGTTTTGGCGTTATTGGGAGCTTTAGCAACCTCACTGACTACGATTTTTGCTAAAATAGGAATCCGAGATGTTAAGTCTAATTTTGCAACAGCATATCGAACAGGCATTGTTATTATATGTTGTATTATTATGTGTTTAATTACAGGAAATATTAATTTAATTAATACTCTATCACCTTCAAATTGTTTTTTTCTAATTTTATCGGGAATTGCCACAGGATGTTCTTGGCTTTGTTATTATAAAGCGCTAAAAGTGGGAGATGTAAACAAAATAGCACCTATTGATAAATCTAGTTTTATCTTTACTAGCATTTTATTTCTAATTTTCTTTTTTGAAGATACTACAAAAGGCGGAAATGTATTAATTATATGTATGCTTATGTTATCTATGAGTTTAATGTTAATAGGAACTATCTTAATGATTGATAAGAAAAAAAAGGGAGAAACTATTTCTCAAACTTGGTTAATATATGCAATATTTTCAGCAATTTTTGCTAGTTTAGTATCTTTATTTGTTAAAATGGGGTTAAAGGGAATAGCATCTGATTTAGGCACATTACTTAGAACCATTATTGTATTTCTTTTTGCGTTAATAGTTATGTTTTTTAAAAAAGAACATTTAGATATAAAACATATAACCCCAAAAAGTTGGTTGTTCTTAACAATATCGGGAATTGCAACGGGATGTGCTTGGTTATTTGAATATTATGCTTTGAATATTGAAGGTGTAAATCCTATAGCTGTTAATTCTATTGGTAAACTATCAATTTTGTTAACAATGAGTTTTTCTTTTTTAGTTTTAAAAGAGAAATTTTCAAAAAAATCATTGTTAGGGTTAAGTTTACTTATATGTGGAATTATTTTAATTATAATATTTAGTTTATAAATATAGAATTAATATCGATATTTAATTTAAAAAGTGATAATAGATAACTAATGATTGGTATTTATTATTGCTTTTATTTTATAATTAGACTTTAATATATTATTTATAGAGGAATAACTAATAACAAAGAACCATGAAAGTAGAGAACAGAAGAATATCTAAACTTAACAATTAAGGATAAAACCTAGGAGTTTTTAAAGCAAATAAGATAATTTGATAATAAAAGCTAATTAAAAACGTAGTATTTTCTTTTTGATGAAATACTACGTTTTTAATGTAATAAACCGCTTAGTGGCGTGTGAGAAATAGGCAAAATAATTTTTCCCTATTCCATTTTATCTAATTTTGTGCACATTGCATATGCCCCATATATTCCTGCATCATTTTTAAGTGTTGAAACCATTAATTCAACCCGAGCATTCCATTGGCCACCATAAATCATTTTTGCTAGACGATTTTGTAAAGGTTCCATTAAAGAATCTCCTCGATAACTAATTCCTCCACCTAAAATAATGGCATCTGGTCTAAAAATATTCGCAAGATTGGTCAATCCTTCTGCTAAATCTTCAATATATTGTTCAAAAACAATGTTAGCAACTTTATCATTCATGGCTAAAGCATCAAAAAAGGCCATTCCATCTAGTTCTTCTGGTTTATTAGCAACGTGCCAAAGTAAACTATTGGGATTGTTAATCATAGCAACACGTGCATTTCTTATTAGAGCAGTAGCAGAGGCATAAGTTTCAAAACATCCCCTTCTACCACAACTACATAGTTGTCCATTAGTAGAGATTACCATATGACCTATTTCAGCACCAGCTCCATTTTTCCCTTCAAGCATATGACCATTAATAATGATGCCTCCACCAATACCAGTACCTAAAGTAACGAAAACAATATTTTTATATTCTTTACCTTTGCCAAAATGATATTCTCCAAGGGCGGCAACATTGGCATCGTTAGAAATTCTAATATAGGTATTTATTTTTTCTTTTAATAATTTTACAATCTCAAAATTATGAGCAACTAAATTATTAGAGTAGATAACGGTTCCAGTACTACCATCTACATGCCCTGGAAAACCGATGCCGATACCTTTTAATTCATTTAAAGATAATGTGTTATTATTAAATAATTTTTCAATATTATCATAAATATCACCAACTAAATATTCGACAGTTCTAGTATTAAAAGAAATTTTATCTATTAACTCATCAGTTTCATTAAAAAGACCCATTTTTATTGATGTTCCACCAACATCAATTCCAACATAATACATCATATTAAACACCTTTATTATAAAAATTATATTATAAGTATATCACATTTTTTATGTTTTGGCAATTTTTTATAATATATAATAGGAAAGAATATTTTTAATTAAGTGCTACTATAATATAAGGAGAGGAAGATAAGTATTATGAATGTTATTATATTAGCAGCTGGTAAAGGAACAAGGATGAAAAGTGATATTCCCAAATGTGCATATCCATTAAAAGATAAACCAATGATTGTTTATATTTTAGATACTTTAAATGAATTAGAAATAAATAAAATATTTATTGTTGTAGGTTATCAAAAAGAAATATTGATAAAAATTGTAAATGGAATGGGAAAAGAAAATATTACTTTAATAGAACAATTTCCACAACTAGGAACGGCTCATGCGGTAAAAAGTTGTGATAAATTTATGCGATATTTAGATGGAGATACCTTAATATTACTAGGAGATATGCCTCTTGTTGATGGAACTATTTTAAAAAGTTTTATCAATTATCATAAAATGAATCGTAATGATTTTACTATTCTAACTACTAAAATAAATAATCCAACAGGATATGGAAGAATTATTAAACGAAACGGGAAAGTAATTAAAATTGCAGAAGAAAAAGATACAACATTTTTAGAAAAGAAAATTACTGAAATTAATACAGGTATATATTGCATTAATAATCAACTTTTGTTTCAAAATATATATAAAATAAATAATAATAATACACAAAAAGAGTATTATTTAACAGATTTAGTAGAAATAATGGTACCTAATTACAAAGTTGATACATATACTGTAAATTACAATTATCATTTAATGGGGATTAATGATTTGAAAACTCTAAAAAAAGTAGAACAAATGATGGAGGTACAAAGTGAAAGAGTTGATTAAATATTTGTTAATTGGAATTATTCAAGGAATAAGTGAAGTGTTGCCTATATCATCTAGTGCACACTTAATTTTGGTCCAAAAAATATTGAAAATGAGCAATAGTAATTTGACTTTGGAGGTTTTTCTTCACTTTGCATCACTGGTTGCGGTAGTTTTTTATTTGCGGAAAAGATTAATAAAATTAATATTAGGTTTTTTAAAATATTTATTATTAAACAAAAAAGAATATAAGTTAGAATTCAAATTGTGTTGGTATATAGTTATATCAACTATTCCTATTGTAATTTTTACTCTTATTTTTAAAGAACAAATTAATATGATAAGTAATAATATTTTAATAATTAGTTTATTATTAATTATCAATGGTATTTTTTTATTAACATTAACAAGATTAAAAGGAACTAAAGATTTATCAAAAATGAATTTTATAGATGCATTTGTGATTGGTCTTTCTCAGTGCTTAGGGGTTTTTCCAGGAATTTCTAGAAGTGGGTCTTGCTTATATGGTGCTAATATACGTAAGTTAGAAAATAAAACGGCTACTGATTATGCTTTTTTATTATTTATTCCGACAGTAATAGGAGCAATGGTATTAGAAATGAAAAATTTTTCTCAAATAATTGTAGATAATCAAATATGGATATATGTAAGTACTTTTATTGTTACGAGCTTAGTTACTTATTTTTCATTTCAAGTTTTATTGAAATTAATAAAAAAAGGGAAAATGAAATATTTTGGATATTATTGCATTTTAGTAGGAGTAATTAATGTTTTATTAAGTTGTTAGTATAAATTTAAATTATAATTTTAATCCACCTAAATTGTAATTAGAAATGTAACAAAATATTTATAATATCACTTGCAATGAGACCTGAATTATGGTACAATAATAGAGCAAATAAGAAGGTCCCATGGTGTAGTGGTTAACATGCCAGTCTGTCACACTGGAGATCGCGAGTT
>CAYLLO010000042.1:0-10900 GCA_964384805.1 uncultured Staphylococcaceae bacterium
AATGCCATTAACAAATATTCAAAAAAATATATTAAAAACATATGGAATATCTGATAATATGAATAAAGTCCTAGAGATGATCTAGGGCTATTTTTGTATACTATAATTTTTTCGGGAGTTTAGGTTTTATATGAACAAATCTAAAATTAAAAATTTAATGTGGTGGAGCGTTGGTTCTTTAGCCATCCTCATCTTTGTTACTATATCCATTACTCAAAAATTCCTCATTGCTTTAATAGGGGTAATTCTTTATTGTTCCTTTCCTACTTTATTTACGATTCTTGCTATTAACGAGCTTAATAAAGGTGATGTTAAATCGATTGAAGAATTTGATGCTCAAGAAGAGCTCAATCAACATATCAAGAATGTAAAAAAGGAAAAAAGACAAAAATGGTGGAAAGAAAATAAGAAATGGTTTATTTCAGTGATAATTGGAATTATTATTACCATTATTTTAGTAATTATTGTTTGGTGGTTAGATTATGAATTCAACATTTTCTAACAAATAACTTCAAATCTAGGTCTTAATTGACCTAGATTTTTTATTTATTTAAACTTTTCCATTCTTCATATCTATCTTCTATATCTGCTCCTTTCCAACCTTTCGTTTCACTATATTTACCTTTATCTACAGGATAAAAAGCTCCATTATAGTATAAATACAAATCAGTTCCACCACCTCTATTTAAATCTAAAACACATCCATTTTGAATAATTCCAGCTTGAGCCATTTCAGATACTTTATTAATAAGTTTATCTTGGTCTTTTCCTTTTCCACTACCATTCCAATTAAACATTGATGGACTTAAATCTTCCGCAGAAATACCTTGATCTGCTGATGTTCCATAATTAGTTAAATATTTTCCTAATGCTTCATTATTAGCTTCTTCTTCCGCATATTTTTTCACATTTGCTTTTGAATTTTCGAATAAATATTGTAATACTTTATTATTACTTATTTCATCTCCAAAATTCTCTTCTAATAGTTCAAAGTCATCTAATGTTGAGGCATAAGATATTAATTCTTTTAAATCACTTGTTCTTGTTTCTTCTTCGTTTTCTTGTAATGTTTGTAGTTGATTATTAAAATTATTCATACTTTCATATTGGGCATTTTGGAAATTCATTTCTTGCTCATAAAGATTATTTTGAGCATTTTGTCTTAATTGATTACCCGCATTAATATATGCATTTAAAATCGCATTGGTTGAAGTTTCGGCTTGTCCACTATTCTCTATGCCTCTTAATCTTCTATCTTCTTGGAGATATTTTTCAATTAATTCTTGTTGAATACCTAAACGGGCTGTTTGTTGTTGTCTATCTTGTTCTATTGATTGATATTTGGCAATATTATTATAATTGAGGAATACACTTTTATCAAACAAAAAAGATGAAGAGAATGAAACAATACGTTTCAAAACTTCATCTTTATTTTTTCTCTAATTCCAAAAATCCTGGAAGAGTCATAAAATAGGTTTTTTAAATTTTTCCTATAATTGTATCTAGTTTTCTAATTTTTTACTTTTAAATAAAAATAATTACAATTCCGTTCCTCTTCAAGCGACGATTTCAATCCATGGCCTGGATAAATAATCATTTGATTTTTGTTATCTAATATTTTTTTTAAACTATTGATTAAAGTTATTGTATTTGATGATGGCAAGTCGGTTCTCCCTACTCCATTATTAAATAGGGTATCTCCCGTAAACATTGTATCCTCCACTTGATATACCACCGAACAATCAGTATGACCAGGCGTTGTAATAACTTTAATTTTTAAGTTTGGAGATAATTCTAATGTTTGATTATCTTTTATAAATATCACTTTAGTTTTATCAACAGGTTTTAAACTACCTACTTCAAAAAACATTGCACAACTGCTAACTAAATTAGTAAGTTTATCAAGGGCTTTTTGATGCATATAACAATTAACATTGTATTTATTTAAAACATCTATTAAAGTTATGAAATGATCATAGTGTCCATGAGTCAAAAAGATTCCTAATACTTTTCTATTTTTAACTGCTGTTGTGATATTAGATAATCTATTAGCAGGATCAATAATAATTACTTCCTCATTATTCCCAACAACATAAGTATTAGCCTTATCTCTTGCATCACAAATAGTAATTATATCTAACATTATTTAGTTGCAGGTAAAGAGGCAGCAGCAATACTTTGACCAACACGGCGCATTTTTTCATCAGGGGTAGTGATTTGAACATTAAATTCAGGGAATACTTCCCTTAATACTTCATTAGCTTTTTCGATAATTATATCTCCACCTTTACCACTAGTTACACGTCCTAATAATAATAAGTATTTAATATCATAAAATTCAGCGTAGTAAGGAATAGTATATCCTAAGTAAACTCCAATAGTTTCATAGATTTCTTTAGCTCTAGGATCATCATTAGCCATTAACCCTTGAACCACTTTTAATTTTTCAGCAGGACTTAAAGTTTCATCTAATTCAATTCCAGCTGCCGCAGCAAGTTTAATTACCCCATCTTGGCTAAAGTATTTAACACCACACCCATAGTCACCACTCCATTCATCAACCATTGCTTCTTCATTATAATCAACTGGTACGAATGCAAGTTCTGATAACCAACCATTAATGTTACCATCAGCATTAATGTAACCTACTGCTTCGCTAGTACCCATTGCAATACCCAAAATTTTAGTATCTTCTAAAGATAAGGCCCCCGCTAAGGCAGTAACATCTCCATCGTTAACTACTTGTAGTGGAACATCTCCGAATTGTTTAGCTGCTCGAATATAAATATCACGTGCTTCAGCATCAAATTTATCTTGTGGGACTTTAACAAATAATGAAGCAACACGCACTTCGTTATCAATATAAATACCCGCACTTGATACCCCGATAGCATCGACTCTTGGCATTTTTGATGCCGCAGTTTTGAAACTATCCAAAATTCCTTCATAGTGGTAATTTGGATCTTCATTAGTTTTAGGGAACCAAACAACTTCTTCACTATAAATAACTTCTCCATTTACTACTGCACTTACTTTACGGTCAGATCCACCAGCATCAAATCCAATACGACAACCATCTAAGTGGCCACCAACTTTAATTGAGGCCTCAATTGAGGCAGGAACATCTTTTGTTACTATCACTTCAAACTTATTACGATAAACTCTTGACATAAATTCAACGTCAAACGCGCGATTTCCTTCCATACTAAAGATTTTAACAATTGCATCTGTTAAATCTTTTGGTCCATTAATATAAATTTTATAACCACCAACAACCCATAAAATACTTTTCAATAATCTTTCAACCATTTTTACATTTGTAGGATCACCTGGAATCACCTCTAAATCATAATGATAACGATATCCATTATTACGTTCTACACAAAATGAAACAGTTGTTTTTTCACTTGCTTCCGCAACTCTCGCTTTGAATTTTCTTAATTCCATTACCATTGGTTGGAATTTAGGATCTAAATTTAAATTATACTTTAAAGACATTTTTTCACCTCAAAAATAAAATATTTCTATACTCTTATATTCTACCATATCTTGATGAGTTTTTGTCTTTTTTTGATATTAATTTTTATCTTCTTTATCAATTTTGTGTTGATTATCAATAATTATGACATCACTACCAATTTTAATTATACGATTCCAGGGAATAGACGTCGCATTTTTATTAAATATTTGATACACTTTTGAACCACCTTGGATTTTAACACTCAAAATCTTACCAGTTAAAGTATCAATTTCTAAATCCGTTATTTTCCCCACCTTTGTTCCATCATGATCATTTACAATATCTTTAATCGATAATTCTGATAATAACATTATTTCACCCTTTCTTTATATTATATGCACAAACACCCAAGATGTGACTTTTTTTAATAAAAAAAGTGTAACAAATCATAGTAGCACTAAATCCACTATGAATCATCACACTATATATTATTCACTAAAAATCATTTTTATTAATTTAAAGATTACACCTATTAATAGATGTATTTATAATATAATATAATTATTTTATCATATTATATTTTTTCATCTTGCACTTCTATTTTATCTAATCCGTAATATAAACCATCCAAATTATAACGTGTGCGTTCTTCACCGACAAATACATGAACTACTATATTACCTAAATCTACCAAATACCATAAAGCATCAGACATTGCACTATAACTTCTAATGTTAAAACCATCTTTAGCTAAATCACGTAAATAATCAACCGAAGCGTGACCTTGTCTTGGGGAATTACAAGATGCAATTATCGTATAATCATAAAATGGGGTAATAGTTTTCATATCATATATTACAATTTTTTGAACAACCGTTTTATTTAAAGCTTCTATTACTTTTTGTAAATCATTAGTTATTTCCATATATCCTCCAATAATAATTATATGTATCAATCGTTTTAGGGTTAATATACCATCCTTTTTCTTTTAAATGGTTTAATGTTGTCTCAACTATTAAAAGCAACCCCTGATAAAAATCTTTCAAAACAGCCTCCCGCAATTCTTCAACGCCAGTATATGTCCTAGTATTTTCAATGGCATCTGCCACAAAAATTAGTTCTTCAAGTTTAGTCATTTTGGGAGCACCAGTAGTATGATAGAGAATAGCTTTTCTTATTTCTTCATCATTAATACCTAATTCATCTTTTACTACATAATAAGCTGTAATACTGTGAATAACACTTTTTGCTTTTTTGGCTTCTTCTAAAGCTTTACCACTTAAATATCTTTCAACAATTTTAATTGATTCTTCAAAGGTTAATTCTTTTGTATAATCATGTAGAATCCCCGCTATTTTAATCTTTTCTTCAGGAACCTTAAAGTCAAAATGTTCATTTAAAAATAATGCCATTTCAACAACTTTTTCCATATGATTAAAACGTCTAAGACTATTTTCACTAGAACTAAATTTATTTTTCACTTTTTCTTTTATTAATTCATATTCCATCAAATCAACTCCGGAACAATCGTTACTAACATACATTTAGGAACAGTGATGCGAACTTTATAGCTTTGGCCCGTTAAATGAAGATACCCTATTCCCGCTAGTGCTAAATCCCAACTTTTAAAAGTTTCTGATTCTCCTAATGTATATTCATAAGTTATATAATCTCCTAAGCGGCTCTTTTCATCTTCAGTTAGCGGAGGTTTCAACAATGTAAAATGCGATGTCTCCATAACTCTCGAAGTATTACTAGTTTTTGTCCGATGAACATATAAATCATTAGGAATATAACATGCCACACTCATACTGTCCGTTTCAAAATCCGCTACCACAAGTCCCCCCAACAAAAGGGTTTGTTTTTCTTTTAATTGATAATTTCTTACCTTAATAAGACCTTTAATATTTAAGATTTTTAAACTCTCTTGTGAAAGATAAGTCGTAATATTACGAAGATTAATAGCACCGGGGGTATCAATTAAATAACAAGGTTTTTTATCTTTATTAGTTCCAATTTTAATTTTAATTAAATCTTGAGTCGTTTGATGTTGACTACTAACTGTTAATAAGTCTTTTTCGTTATGAGTATAAATTTTTAAAAGTGTATTAATAAATGTTGATTTTCCAACAGATGTTGAACCTACGACATAAATGTCAGTTAAATCACCTTTATGATGTAGTAAAAAACTTTTTATTTTATTCATAACCGCTTCAATATTCTTTTGTTTTAAAGCAGAAATCATAAAAACATCACGAACATTTAAATTATCATTTATTCCAATCGTTTTTATTTGATCAATTAACCTTCCTATTTTTAAACTTTTCGGTAGTACATCAACTTTATTAACTAAAATGATTACTGGATTTTTTCCTGCATATTTATCTAAATCATGAATAAATCCTGAATAAATATCTAGCACATCTATCATTAAAAGAATTAAAGCTTTTTTATTTTTTATAGCCGCTAATTTTTGATAATAATTATTTTCTAATTCCACTATTTTTTCAGGTTGTTGTAATAACTCATAAGTAGTTTTACTATAATCATAATTATGATATTTTATCTTATAACATCTTTCACAATATACATTTTCTCCATGTTCAACTGTTGAAGATATTGGAACATATCCTGGTAATTCTTTATTTTCACTTTGAAGTTTTATTCCACATCCAATACATCTACTCATAAAATTCCTTTATTTGATTATATTTTTGATAATCAACTTTCTTTATTTTTTTTAAAATATTATTTTCTCGTATACGATTAATTTTAGTATACCATTTTTGTTTTTTTCGATCAATGGTTTTCACTAAAATAGTTTCAACCCGTAATTTATTAAAGGCTAAAATATCTGTTACCAATTGATCTCCAATAGCTATTACTTCTTCTTTTTTTATATTATTTTTTTGTAAAAAATGCTCCATTTTCCCCTTAAAAGGTTTATGAGCATTACTAATATATCCCTCTACTTTAAAGTCTTTGACATATTTTGTTATGCGTTTGTGATTGTTATTAGAAACTAAATATATTTTAAACCCCATTTTTCTTACAGTTTCATTCCATTTGAGACAATCTATACTGGGTGCTTTTTCATAATATGCGGCAATGGTGTTATCTAAATCTGATAGTATAATACGCTTACCTCTAGCATATAATGAAATGAAATCAATTTCAAAAATATTTTGACAAACTTGGGTTGGTAAATATTTCATAGTTATCTCCTTTGCTACTTATTATTATACTAAATTACCCATTTTTTGTCCAACATTTTAGATAGGAGTTTTAGATGTTTAATCTGCTAACATTTTTATTATTACCATTATTAGGTAGTATTAATTCCAATACTTTTCCCGAAGTTTTGACCAATGAAGAAGAAGACTACTATTTAGCACTATGGCAAAAGCATGATTTCGCAGCTCGTGACAAATTAATTGAACACAATTTAAGATTAGTAGCTCATATTGTAAAAAAGTTTGAAAACACTAAAGAAGATAAAGACGATCTATTATCTATTGGAACATTTGGTTTAATCAAAGCCGTTGACACTTATAACTTTAAACAAGGGACACGCCTAGCGACATATGCCGCAAGATGTATTGAAAATGAAATTTTAATGCATCTTCGTAGCAACAAAAAATATAAAGAAACTTCTTCTTTGTACGCTCCCATAGGTGAAGATAAAGAAGGTAATGAAATTAGACTTTGTGACATTATTGAAGACCCTTCTCCTTCTATAACCGATACCATCATTTTAGAAGAACACAATCGCAACTTAAATGAAGCACTAAAAATTTTAAATGAACGGGAACTAGATATTATATCACGACGCTTTGGTTTAAACGAACACTTTATTGAAACACAAAAAGAAATTGCTAAATCCCTTAAAATTAGTCGTAGTTATGTCTCTCGAATCGAAAAACGTGCTTTAACAAAACTTTATTTGTTTTTAAAAGAGCAAGAGCAATTCCATTAATTATTCTTCTAAATTCTCTGCTGCTTTTTTTCGTTTAATATAAATTATTTCAATAACTACTACTACTCCCACAATTAAAACAATTCCAATCCCTATAATAATTCCTACTGCATAATTATTTTCAGCACAATCAAATCCATCTATGCAACCAAAGAAGTTTTTTTCAACAATTTCAAAAGTTATCTCTTTTGTACTTTTATTACCCTTTTCATCAATAGCCACAATTAACAATGTATATTCTCTTAAATCAATAAGTTCTTCTCCATTATAAACATTACCATTTAATAATACTTCCACATTAACTAAACCTTTTAAATTATCTACAACCTCATAATCTATTTTAATAGGCCCTAAATATTTTTCTTTATCTTTTAGATTATGAATAGTTATTACCGGAGATGTATCATCTAGGACCATTACAGTTTGACTTAAAGTTTCACTTTTATTACCATAGCTATCAATCACTTGATATGTAATTTTACCAGTCAAACCCTTTTGTAAATTATCAAAAAACTCATTTTCAGTAATTATTTGTTCATTATAATAATAATTAGTGTTAATTATTAATTCTTTAGTAAAATTATCACTGATAATAAAATCTTTTTCTAACAAGTGATGGTCTTGTAAATAATAACTTAAATGTTCATCCGGTATGGTAACATCTAAAACATTTTTTAAAGTCGGAGGAATAGTATCTTGCAATGTAATTTGGACTTGATATTTTTCTGTTTCATTACCAGTATCATCTACGGCATAATACTCAATTACAATATCATATACTTCATTTAGTGCTTCTAAATAGTTTTGATATTTTTTACCATTACTTGTAATAACTTCCCACTTAATAACTGGATTTTTATCATAATTATCTATTGCGGAGATTAATGATTCTAATTTAAATGTTGAAAGTTCTCGATCTACAACAACTAAATCATCTATTTTTTTTAAACTAGGAGCAGTAGTGTCATTTATTTTAATTGATATTGTTAACGTTTTACTAGAGTTATTAGAAGAATCAATCGCATTACAACTTATTTTCCCTGCTAAATTATTTTTTAAATATTTTTTGAACTCCCATAAAGAAACAATTTCTTGATTTTTATCATTATAATATTTATAATTTAAACTTGGATTTTTATCATAATTATCTGTTGCCGTGAAGAAAGAAAAACTATTGTCATCAATATTTATATCATCAATTATCACTTCTTCTTTAATGGCTTCAATAACTGGAGCAGTTTTATCAATTATTTCAACACTTCGAGCTAAATATGATATTTGAGAAGTAATATAATCATAAATTTTTACTTTTATAACTTGAGAACCAATTTTAGTTAAATCCAATTCATCACTTATTATCTCCATTTTGTATTCACTATTAACTCGATTCAAAACCTCAATATCTTTTGTTACATCAGGTAATATACCAAACACTTCTACCTCATATTTTCCTTTATCCCAGTTAGTTTTTAAGATTTCACTATAAAGAGTTTCTCCAACCATTTCTTTAGCCCATTTATCAATTAAAATTGTTCTACTACCCGTATTAGTATCCGACTCATAAAAATATTCTTCAACTTTTTTGATATCCTGATTTGCTCTAAAGTTTATCGTAAAAACTTGATTCAAACTGGAATGTTCATAGGTCTTACCACCTTTGGTTATCCCTACAAAACGTAAACTTTTTTCTTCAATTACATAATTGTTTTCATATATTTCGCTAGAATCAAATAAGCTAAATGTCGGTTCTAAAAAGTATTTACCATCTTTAATTACTGGTGATAATATATCTTCATTTATATTACATACGAATTGTACCGTAGATAAATCTTGATATTTCTCTAGTACTAAAGTTAATGTAAAAGTTTCACCTTTTTCGACTTCTTGTTTATCGAAAATATAATGAATTATTGGCGTATCTTTAGCTTTTATAAACTGAAGAGTACTAAAAATTAGCAATAGCATTAAGCCACTAAAAATAAATGTTTTTATTATTTTTTTCATATTCAACCTCTTTTCTGCTATTAGTATAATTTATTAGTTTGATGAAAAAAGTAGAATTTTAAAAAGTTAAAAAAAAGAATAAAATATGACATTTTATCCCTTTATTAATTATATGGAAATTATGATGTTTAATAACGATAAGTGATTTAGAGTAACCAAGTCGTTTTTACCAATCATCTTCATTAACTAAATACCTAATTATTAATTTACCATCATAATTTTTATGTTTTTTATTGTATAGGTAAAGATTAAAAACTTACTTTTTGTCGACAATATAAGCATCTCATAGGTATTTAGCTAATTCTTTGTCCACCCATTTATTTTCAAATTCTAAATTATTATCATCATTATATTTTTTGATGTAATTTAATGTTTCTTTGGCTTTGTCGATATCAGTATTTTTATAATATTCATTAGAACAATTTTTTTTCATTTTTTAGGTATGTTGAGTACCATTTTTTGGCTATGTGTAAATGATACTTAGCTCTTAAATAATGTAAATAACCATAATTAGTCATATCAATATTATCTAAATCATTACTTAATTCTAAATTTTTAAATTCTTCCAAAGCTTTTTTATAAACAATATCATCAGTTATGTCACTTTCGTATTTACTGAGTAATCTTTCTGCTTTATTTTTATAACTAGATAAATCTCCCTTATATAATTACATCAAATGCTTCCGCAATATCCGGCATACATAAAACATCAGGACAATTTACACCACTTTCTTAGCGATAAGGATTTCAATAATTTATTTTTTTAAGGTGTAGTTATTTTCTACACCTATTTTAATCTAACTCATCTAAATTGTCAAATCTAGGAATGTCTACAGCACCAATAAAGTTGTATATTATTTCAAGTTCTTGTTTAAATCCCTCTTCCAACTTTACTTTCTCATGAACTATAATTTTATCTATAAATGCATGAGTTATTTCAGTTGTTAGTTCAGTGATATCACTATACTTTTCCACAAGCTCTATAAACTGATTAATATTATTATTGACCGATTTATTTTTTTCGTTTACTTGTAGAAGGGTTGTAAGCTTTACCTTTAAAGTGGCTTGTTCTTCTTCATAAGAAGCATTCATTTTAAGAAATCTTTCTTCACTAATATATCCTTTTATTTTATCTTCATATAATACTTGTATTATTCTATCTAAATCGACAATTCTTTCTTTTGTTTCTTTAATAGTTTTATTTAATAATTTTAGTTCTTGATTAGTTTTAGTTTCGTTATGTTCTTTTACTATTTCTAAAAATATGTCTTTATGTTCTTTAGTGTAATTAATTGTGTATCTTAAATCATCTAGAACTATTTGTTCTAACTTATCAACCATTATAAGATGACCTGTGCATTTTGATTTTGTTTTTTCTTTATAAGTAGAACAATTATAATAATCTGTATAGATATTTAATTTAAATGATGGATAAAATAAAGAATATATTCATAATAAAT
>CAYLLO010000043.1:0-9817 GCA_964384805.1 uncultured Staphylococcaceae bacterium
CATAAAAAAAGATAATTTTCAAGATATATTAGGTATAATATTTATTTATCCATCATATCATTTATTAAAAGAACATTGTCACCCATTCTATAAGCTATGAATATATTATATTGAGGAGGGATATATATGAGCGAAATTCGCGAAATTGTCACCAGAGCTGTCATCGCAAAAGGAAAAAAACTTCTCCGAATCAAAGAAAATATCACCCCTAGTAATGAAACTTTTAGTGTATTAGGATGTTGGGTAATTAATCATGAATTTGAAGCAACTTTAAATCAAAAAAAGGTTGATGTAAATGGATGTTTCGAAATTGATGTTTGGTATTCATATGATAACAATACTAGTACAGATATTGCTAGAGCAAACACAAGTTATAATGAAACGGTTAAAGTACGTGAATTAATTTGTGATAATGTTAGTGAACATTGTGATGTTATTGTTAGAGTGATTCAACAACCTACTTGTACAAATGCGTGCATTACCGAAGATGGTATCGAAGTAGAAATCGTCTTTGAACTATTAGTAGAAGTAATAGGTGAAACTAAAATGATGGTCACGGTGTTTGCTTGTAATAATGATGTAGTTGATACCGTCGATGACTTTGAAAATGAAATTAATGAAGATTTCATTGTCGAACAATAAATCGTTGGAAATCCAACGATTTTTTAAGGAGGAATAATTATTAATTTACATGTTGTTAAAACGGGAGAAAGTTTAAATAGAATAGCTTATGATTATCAATTAGAACCAATAGAAATTCAAAAAATTAATAAACACATTACTAATTGGGATAAATTAATACCAGGAACAAAGATAAAATTACCAGAAATTTCTAAACGTGTAAGTGAAGAACTTGATGAAGTAGAACCATTTATAGAAGATTATTATCCAAAAGTTGAAGTACAAGTAAAAGAGGAACCAATAGTACTTGGTGATTTAAATATAGAAGATGAAACACAAGAAAACCCTTTGCAACCATTTGAAGAAGCTAAAAACGTTTCTAAAAAGAAAAAACCTTATTCAATGTATAATCCATATTATATGTATAATCCATATCTTTATAATAGTTATTATAATCAAAGATATCATACGCCACCCAAAAAAAGATCCCGCTAAGACGGGATTTTCTTATTGTTGGTAAGGTGTAGGGACAGGATATGGGTAAGGTTGAGGATATGGATATGGGTAAGGTTGAGGATAAGTATAAGGTTGAGAAACATAACAATTAGGACAATAGTTATTAGGGCGATTATTAAACCAAAACGGAGCCGAAAGAATTGCTGCTCCCGCAATGATTGGCAACCATAAACGTTCTCCTTTTTCATTGATAACCATTTGATATTGCATAACTTAACTCCTTTCTTTTATTTTATAATATGTGGTATAAAAAGAAAGTGTCACGACATATATTTAGAAGGTGAAGATAATGAAAAAGAAAATTATCAAATGTTATTTAAAAAATCATCCTCAAAATATTCCTGATGATGTTTTATTAATTGCGGGAAATATAGGTAGTATCATTATAGGAAAGTATGAAAGTATTATTTCAATTATAGAAAAAATGGATTCTAAAGATTATTACTTAGAATTATTAAGAGAGCTCTAAATAATGATAAAAATATTCTTCTAAAGTGAGATTTTCTGACCATATTGTAGCTGCAATTTCTTTTCCGACATATCGGAAATGCCATGGTTCATAAGCATAACCAGTAATCTTTATTTTATCTTGAGGATAGCGTAAAATAAAACCAAATTTATGAGCTTCAGTTTTTAAAAATTGAAAAGCTTGGGTGTTTTCAAAACTTGATGTTAGTCCACTATAGGTTGTACCAATGTCTATTGCTAGTCCTGTCTGATGTTCAGAAAAACCTGGTAAAGCTAAATATTCGTCATCAGTTAGTCTACTAGGAGTCCATAGAGATTGTTGTTTTTGGTAACTACGATAAGCTGAAAAAAGTAATAAATTAATATTATTTTGTTTAGCAACTTTTTCCATTTCTTGATACATTTTTAAAGCTTCTTCATTTAACATCATAATTTCATTAGAACGTTTTACATAGCAAACTGATGTCACTTTAGTTAAATTATCAGGGACATAATTTTTTTCTAAATAAAATTTACGATTGACAAGAATGGTTTCGTTAATCAAAAGAGCAGGTTTTTTAATTTGGTAATTATAAAAATCGGGATAATTGATATTATTTAAAGCTAAAATTAAAGAATTGTTATCTAAGTAAGAATAATAGTATTGATGTAAGTATTTTTGGTCATAGGTCCTAAAGGATTCTAGTTTAACTTTAAAATCATTAGGGATAATTGGTTTATTGATTACTAATTGTTGTTTTTGGCACCCACTTAAAATAAAACATAGGGATATTAAAAAAATAATAAATTTTCTCATAATAATATTATTTCCTAAAAAATAAAAAATATGATTGAAAATAAAATTAGCGTAATAATATCATAAAACTAAAAAATGTGTTAAAATAAGATGATAGGAAAGTGATAAAAAGTATGGATAAAAGAGTAGTAGTAATAGATGGTAATAGTTTAATGTTTAGAGCATATTATGCTACAGCTTATACAGGTAATCTTATGCAGACAACTAATGGTTTGTATACTAATGCTTTGTATGGATTTGTTAATATGATGAATAAAATTATGGATTCAATGAAACCTACTCATATATTAGTAGCTTTTGATGCAGGTAAACAAACTTTTCGTCATCAACAATATAGTGATTATAAAGGAACAAGAAAGAAAATGCCTGAAGAGTTAGGAATACAGATACCTTTAATTAAAGAGTATTTACAGACGCTAGGGGTTAAACAATTAGAGTTATTGGATTATGAGGCCGATGATATTGTTGGTTCAATGGCTAAACTAGCATCTTCTTTAGGATATCCAGTAGATGTAATAAGTGGTGACAAAGATTTACTTCAACTAGTAGACGATAATATTACGGTACATCTAACTAAAAAAGGTATAACGGAATTAGATGATTATACTAGTTTAAATTTTGAAGAAAAATTAGGATTTAAGCCTTCTCAACATGTTGATTATAAGGCAATGATTGGTGATACTTCTGATAATTTACCTGGAGTTAAAGGAATAGGCCCTAAAACTGCTATAGCATTATTGAAAGAGTATCAATCTTTAGAAAAGATTATTGATAATATTTCTTCTTTGAAAGGTAAAATTGCCTCATCTTTTGAAACTGATAAAGAACAAGCAATTAGAACAAAGTTTTTAGCAACAATTTATACTAAAGTGCCATTGGAGTTTGAAATTGATGACATTAAGATTGTAAAACCTAACTATGATAATTTACGTAGATTTTTCGAAAAAGTTGAATTTAAGTCTTTTTTACGTAAATTAGAAATTGAACCAACAATTAACCAAATAGCTAAGCCAATAAATTATGTGTATCACTATCAAGATTTAGAAAGTTTAAAGACGAAACTTAATCAAGTGGCTTATTTAGATATCGAGTTGGATGGCAATAATTATCATAAAGCTAATATTCTTGGAATGAGTATTTTAGTAGACAATGATGTCTATTTTTTGGATAAAACGCAAATATTTGATGAAGATATTCAAAAATTTTTAATAAGTTCTTATTCTAAAAATGTTATTGATTTAAAAAAAATGATTGTTTCTTTGCATCAATTAGGATTAGAAATTAAAAATGTTGATTTCGATTTTATGTTAGCATCTTATGTTTTAAATCCTAGTTATACTAATGGAGACTTAAGAACCATTTTAGAACATTTTAAATCAACAATTGTACCATATCATGAGGAAGTTTATAGTAAAAAAACCAAATATGTAGTACCAGATTTTGAAATTTATGCTAAGTATACAATGGATAAGGTAATAGCTTTAAAAGAAGTTAAAAGTATCGTAGTTAAAGAATTAGAAGAAGAACATTTGTTAAGTCTTTTAAAAGATATTGAAATTCCATTAGCTTATGTTTTGGCTGAAATGGAAATTAATGGTTTTAAAGTAAGCATTAAAACTTTAGAAGAAATTAAAAAAGTTTTTAGTGAAAAAATAAATGATGCTCAAAAAGATATTTATAAATTAGCAGGTCATGAATTTAATATTGCATCTCCTAAACAATTAGGGGTAGTGCTATTTAACGAGTTAGCATTAGGAAAAGGTAAAAAGAATAAAACTGGTTATTCTACTAATGTTGAAGTTTTAGAATCGTTAAGAGGGGTGCACCCCATTATTGAAAAAGTACTTGAATTTCGAAAATATAGCAAATTAGTATCCACATATGTAGATGGTTTAGGCGCTGCAATAAATGTTACAGATGGGAAAGTTCATACAATTTTTAAACAATATCTAACAATGACTGGACGTTTATCTAGTGTTGAACCGAATATTCAAAATATTCCAATTCGTACCGAAGAAGGTAAAATAATTCGTTCTGCATTTGTTCCTTCAACAGAAAATGGTTATTTAGTAAGTGCAGATTATTCTCAAATTGAACTTCGAATTTTAGCTTCATTATCGAAATGTTCTGCGATGATGGAGGCATTTAATCATAAAATTGATTTACATTCATCAACTGCTTCGAAAATTAATGGAGTACCTCTTGAAGAGGTTACGAAAGAAATGCGAAGACGTGCTAAAGCGGTTAATTTTGGAATAGTTTATGGAATGAGTGATTGGGGTTTATCTGAAACATTACATATTGCTCCTTGGGAAGCGGCCGATTTTATTGAGAAATATTTTAAAATTTATCCAGAAATAAAAATATATTTAGAGGAAATTGTTGAAAAAGCCAAAAAAACTGGTTATACTGAAACAATTTTTAAACGTCGTAGATATATACCAGAATTAACAAGTTCAAATTATAATTTACAAAAATTCGGTGAGCGTACGGCTATGAATGCTCCTATTCAAGGATCAGCTGCCGATATTATTAAAATTGCGATGATCAATGTTCATAAAAAAATACATGAATTATCATTAAAAAGTAAAATAGTAGCTCAAGTTCATGATGAATTAATTATTGATGCTACCATTGATGAATTAGAAATTGTAAAAGATTTATTAAAAGAAACAATGGAAAAAGCAGTTACTTTAGATGTTTTATTAGCAACCGAAGTTGAGTTCGGTAAAACTTGGGATTTAAAATAGGAGGCTAACCATTATGAAAGAGATTAAGATTCGAAGAAGTATTCGTACTTTTATTGAGGATAAAAAAATATCAAGAGAAAACATAGAAATGTTACTTCGAGCAGCGATGCAAGCTCCATCAGCGATGAATCGTAAACCATGGTGTTTTATGGTTATTGATGAAGAAGAAGTAATACAAAAATTAATAAATCATCCGGTATTCACTGGTAGGATTAAAGAGGCAAAAGCTTTTATTTTAGTGATGGCTAATTTAGATAAAGCTACTTGTAAGTTGTATCATCAAGATCTTGCTGCCTCAACTGAAAATATTTTGTTAGAAGCTACTCATCTTGGAATTGGTTCATATTGGATTGGGGTGTATGAGACTGATACAAGAGCTGATGTAATTAAAGAAATATTTAATTTACCAACAAATATTGAACCATTTAGTTTAATTGCATTAGGATATCCGAAATCTAATGATGAATTCTATTTTAGAGATAATTATGATCCTATGGTTGTTAAGTATAATGGATGGGAATAATGCCTGAATTACCAGAAGTAGAAACTGTTAAAAGAACTTTAGAAAAACAAATTGTTGGTAAAATAATAAAAGATGTTGAAATATACTATGCTAAGATGTTAGAGGATATTACAGCAGCAGAATTTAAAGAAATTTTAAAAAATGAAAAAATATGTTCATTTTTTCGATATGGGAAATATTTAGTTTTTATTTTAGAACATGTTAGTTTAATATCCCATTTACGAATGGAAGGCAAATATTTTATTAAAGACCAAGCAGAACCTATTCAAAAACATGAGCATATAGTTTTCAAATTTACTGATAATACTACATTACGTTATCATGATACACGTAAATTTGGAATTATGGCTATTGTTAAGAGTACTGATATTTCCCAAATTATGAAATACAAGGGTATTGCTAAACTTGGCGAAGAGGCTAATATTTCAACTAATTATCAAGGTTTATATGAAAAAATTAAGAATAAGAACTTGCCAATTAAAACACTGCTTTTAGATCAAGAAAACCTAGCAGGTCTTGGTAATATTTATGTTGATGAAGTATGTTTTAAAAGTGGGATTCATCCTTTAACTTTAGGAAGGGATTTAACACTTGAACAAACAAAAATAATATTAGATAATGCAAGAGAGATATTGAATGAAGCAATTGAATGTGGTGGGACAACTATTCGCTCATATACTAGCAGTTTAGGTGTTACAGGAAGATTTCAAATTAATTTAATGGTTCATACTAAAGCAGGTGAGGCTTGTCATAAGTGTGGAACGCAAATAAAAAAAATTGTTGTCGGTGGAAGAGGAACATATATCTGTCCACATTGTCAAAAAATTTATCAAAGAATCAAAGTCAAGGTCGTAGGAATTACTGGGGTTATTGCCTCAGGAAAAACAATGGTAACCAACTATTTAGTAGAAAAAGGGTATTTTGTAATTGATGCTGATATTATTAGTCGTAAAATACTTGAAAAAAATAGTAAAGAATTACCAAACATTATCCAAAGTTTAAAAAATAAATGGGGAGAAGCAGTAGTAAATACTTTCTATCAAAAAGGAATAGTCAATCGTGCACTTTTGGGAAAGATAATATTTGAAGATGCTAATAAACGACAAGATTTGAATAATTTAATGCATCCAATTGTAAAAAAAATTATTATTTCAACCATTAAACGACAAAAAAATGCTATAATCAAAAAGATAAATCAAAAACCTCTAATCTTTATTTCGGTTCCTTTATTACTAGAAGCAGGATATGATGATTTATGTGATTATCTTATGATTGTAAGTTGTCCAGTAGAATTAATTACTGAACGCTTAATGAAACGTGATAAAATTACTAGAGAATATGCTGTACAAAAAATTGCATCACAAATGAGTTTAGAAGATAAAATTTCAAGATGTAATAAAATTAATATACCATTTGTTGTAATTGATAATAATCAAGAACTTCTAAAAACGTATCAAAAAATTGATGAAATAATCAAAAATATTTAAACGAGGAGGGCCCTATGGCTATTAAAGACTTTTTCTCAAATGATTTTGTAACTAGTGATTATGATAAAAACGAACGATTATTGACACATTACTATCGTAATGATTTCAAAACCACTAAAAATGCGGTTATAGATGTAGCTAAAAAATTGGGGTATGAAGTAGTAGATGTAAATGAACAATACAAAGAAGTTTTAATTTCGAATATGACTAGCGAAATAACGGTTAATATTATTGAAATTAGTTATTATGAACAAGCTGTAGATTTACATATTGTTACTCATTATCTATTTTCAATGGGGCGTGGATTAACACATATTGATGATTATTATACTGAGCTTGATCGTAATTTGTATATTTTACGCAAGGGAGGAAAACGATAATGGCTAATTGTGATAATTTGGTTTTATCAATTAATGATGAACTAATTGTCGCTCGCCTTGAACCATTAACGGATTATCAAAAAAAAGTATTAAGTTATTTATATACTCCAATTATTGGTAGTATAGGGACTAATCTTTATTTATCATTGTTTAATTTTGTGGAAAAAGAAGCTTTAGAATCACCTACGATTTTACACAAAAGTCTATTTTCCAGATTATTCATTGAGGATGTCAAAGAATTTCTTAATACGAGACATAAATTGGAAGCGTTAGGCTTATTAGAAGTTTATGTCAAAATAGATGATAATAAGGTTACTTATATATATCAACTAAAAGGAGTAGCTGATCCGTATGATTTCTTAACTGACCCAATTTTAGAAGAATGTTTAAGAAGTAGTGTGGGTAATGCTGAGTTTGATGAAATAGTTGCTGAACTACTTGTTCATCGTTATGATATTGGAACTTTTAAAAATATTACTCATCAATTTGATGAAGTATATAAAGTTATTAAAAAAAATAGTCCTAGTAAATATCAAAATTATTGGATAAGTTCTAAAAATAAAGGAGTGCATTTAAGTAGTGTTCATTTTGATTATGAGTGCTTATTAATTTTAGTTGAAGCTTTAGATTTACTTAATCCTAAAATTTTAAGAAGTATTGAATTTTACGATAAAATTAATCGATTAAGTTTTATGTACGGATTAAATGCTGAAGAAATGTGTGATGCCATTAAGAATTCAGTAACACCTAATGGAATGCTTGATTATGAGGTATTAAATATTAATGTTAAGTACCACTATGATCAAAAAAACCAAATAATTAAAATTAAACCAGTAACTGTTAAAAGTAATTCCAATGATAAGTTAATTTCGACTTTAGAAAATACTCCCCCTAAGGATATTGTAGAAAATAAGTATGGGACACGACTTACTGGTGGAGAAATTGAAATGTTTGAAAAGCTGCGTGAAACAACTAATTTACCCCTTGGAGTCTTGAATGTTTTGATTATTTATGTGATATCTTCCAAAGAAGGAGAAATTCCAAACTATAATTACTTTATTAAAATTGCTAACTCCTGGATTAGAGGTGGAATTTTAACTACGCAAATGGCATTGGATAAAATAAGTGGTAATAATAAAAAAATGATATCTAAATCCAAGCCTGTTAAAACTACTGCATCTTGGTATGATGAGTATTTAAAAAAAGAAAAAGAAAAATTAGCGAAGGTAAAAGAAGAAAGTTCTGAATCCCTTGAAGATTTAGAAGCCTTTTTCAAAAGAAAGAAATAGAGGCCAGTATGAAAAAAATTGGACAGAGTATTAATACAAATAATATAGATGATATATTTAATGAACGTGAATTTGATGAATTGTTTAAAGAAGTTTTAAAAGATGAAGTAATTAATAATTTAATTAATAAAAATAGTTTAACACGTGAAGATTTATTAAAAAATGATTCCCTTTTGGTAAGTTATGTAATTAAAAAAGAGAAATGTGCTAAATGCTTAGGCCTTGATAATTGTTGTCAAAATAAAAAAGGTTATTTTAATGAATTGTTCTATGAGGAAGAGACATTTAAAACAATAAGTACACCTTGTCAGTATCAAGAAAAAGTTTTAAATGAAGAAAATAAATTAAACCATTTAAAACTAATAGGTATTGATTATAGTTTGTATAGTGGAGAATTATTTACAAATAATAAACGAAAAGAAGTGTTGGCAAAGGTAAAAAAAGTTTTAACTGATTATTCAAATGAAAAACTTGTTAAAGGCTTTTATTTGCATGGCAGTTATGGATGTGGTAAAACATTTATTTTAGCCTTTTTGGCAAAAACTTTAGCTGATAATGGAACAAATATTATTTTTGCTTATTACCCTGATTTAGTGAGAAAAATAAAGAGCTATATTGGCAAAGATGGATTTGAAGAAATAATTGATGAATTAAAAAAGATTGAAGTTTTGATTTTAGATGACTTTGGGGGAGATACTCCTAATAGTTTTATACGTGATGAAGTATTACTTCCAATTCTTCAAGAAAGAATGACTTATAAACGCCCAACTTTTATGAGTTCAAATTTAAATACTGAAAAATTATTAGAACATTTAGCTGAAGGTAAATCTGGTATTGATATGATGCGAGCATCAAGAGTATGGGAACGTATTAAAGCATTAATGGATTTTATTGAGTTAAATGATAACAATTATAGATAATAATTACTAAATACTGTCAACGTTTTTAGAAATTTACAAAAAAATTTAAATTTATAAGCATGATAAA
>CAYLLO010000044.1:0-9572 GCA_964384805.1 uncultured Staphylococcaceae bacterium
GTTAGATAGAGACATAATATCAAAACTCCTTGTATACTATAATTATATAGTATACTATTAAAAAAGTCAAGGAAAATGATAAGAAATAACAACAAAAGAACCAAAAAGAAAACTATTCTCTTTGATTCTTTTGTTTTTTACGTTATTTTTGTATACTATATTTTTTACGGGAGTTTAGGATAAAAACCCCCTTTTATATTAGATACCCCAATTATAGCACAAAAAGCAAAAATAGAGGCATTTATAGGTTAGTTTTTTAAATAAAAAAACATTTTGTGGTATAAAAAACTATAAGTGGTAAAAAATATTAAAAAAATTAGCACTAAATACTTGACATTGCTAATAAAAAGGTATATAATATTAGCAGAAAGGTTGAGTGAGTGATAACTTACTGATAAATAATTATATTTATATAATAAAAAGGAAGTGAAAATATGTTATCTGAACGCCAGAAACTTGTCTTAAAAGCTATTGTTGAAGAATATGTTAACACTAATGAACCGATTGGGTCAAGAACTTTATCCAAATCTTCATGGTTTAATGCTTCACCAGCAACCCTAAGAAATGATATGGCGGATTTAGAAGATATGGGATATTTAATAAAAACTCATACTTCAAGTGGAAGAATTCCATCTGAAAAAGGGTATCGTTTCTATGTCGAAGAGATGATGAAAAAAGAACGTGAAACATCACTTGAATTTCCAATGATTGATGACATTTTTAAACGTCAAGACATAAGTCGTGAAGAAGCTATTAATCAATCAATGAATTTAGTTTCTGATTTAACTAATTATACTTCAATTGTTTTAGGGCAATCAGCTTATAATTCAAGAATTAAAAAGTTAGAGTTTTTAACTTTACAAGATCATTTCGCAATAATCCTTATGATAACTGATTTAGGTCATGTTGAAAGTAAAAAAATCTTAATTCCTGAAGGAATTAGCGTTAAAGAAATTGAAAAAGTTATAAATGTTTTGGATGAAGTACTGCATAATTGTTTAGTTAGTGAAATTGAAATTAAATTAAAAGAAGAAATTAAAAACGAAGACATTCGTGATTTTATTGTATATCGTGAAGATTTAGTTAATGCGTTTGCTAGTGCATTTGCAGATATGGCAAAAGATAAGTATCATGTAAGTGGTCAATCAAAGATTTTGCTTCAACCAGAATTTCAAAATGTCGAAAAAGTAAAAGATATTTTTGATGCTATTGAAAAAAGAGAAATTTTAAAAGTGGTACGATATGATGAAATAGGAGTAACTGTGAGAATTGGACAAGAAAATGAGGTTAAAGCTTTACAAGATTGTACAGTAATTACCGTTCCTTATGAATCATCAAATGGTGAACGTGGAGCTATTAGTGTTTTTGGACCGACTCGCATGGAATATAATAAAATTATTCCATTACTTGAATATATCGCAAAAAATATAAAAAATATAGTATAGGAGGCATCATGACGGAAAATAATCGCTATCGTGAAGAAGAAAAATTAGAAGAAAATGATCTTCAAGAAGAACAAGTACTTCAAGAAGAACAAGTGCTTCAAGAAGAACAAAATGAAGAACTTGTGACAGAAGAGGAAGAAGAAAGCGAATTAAACAAAAAGGAAGTAAAAATAGAGAAAAACAAAAAAATAAAAAAATTACAAGAGCGGATTAAAGAATTAGAAAAAAGCGAAGAAACTTTAAAAAATGAGATGTTAAAAGACCGAGCAGAATTGGAAAACTTTAAACGTCGTATGAATGAAGAACGTATCAAAGATAGAAAATATGCCAGTCAAGATGTATTTTCAGAAATCATTAATGTTTTAGATGTTTTTGATAAGACGGTTAATTTAGAAACGGAAGATCAAGTTCTTAAAAATTTCTTAATCGGCTTTGTGATGATTAATAATCAATTTGCGACAATTTTAGAAAACCATGGAGTGAAGAAAATTAAGGCAGTTGGTGAAAAATTTGATCCTATGTATCATTCCGCAATTGAAACAATTGAAACTGATGATGTAGAATCAGGAATTATTTTAGAAGAAGTAATGACAGGTTACTTATATAAAGATCGCATATTAAGACCAAGTATGGTTAAGGTAAGTGCCAAAAAAGAAAATTAATATATTAAAGGAGAATAAAAATTATGAGTAAAATTATTGGTATTGACTTAGGGACAACAAATTCATGTGTGTCTGTTATGGAAGGTGGAGAAGCAAAAGTTATTGCTAATCCTGAAGGAGCTAGAACTACTCCATCAGTAGTTGCTTTCAAAGATGGAGAAATTCAAGTTGGGGAAATTGCTCGTCGTCAAGCAGCAACTAACCTTAATACTGTGTTCTCAGTAAAACGTTATATGGGAACTGATCATAAAATAAATGTTAACAATAAAAACTATACACCTCAAGAAATTTCAGCGATGATTCTTCAAAACTTAAAAGCCACAGCTGAAGCATATTTAGGAGAAAAAGTAACTGAAGCAGTTATTACGGTTCCTGCTTACTTCAATGATGCTCAACGTCAAGCAACTAAAGATGCTGGTAAAATTGCAGGATTAGATGTTAAGAGAATTATCAATGAACCAACAGCAGCAGCTCTTGCTTATGGTATTGATAAAACAGATAAAGAACAAACAATCTTAGTTTATGACCTAGGTGGAGGAACTTTTGATGTATCTATTTTGAACTTAGCTGAAGGAACATTTGAAGTATTATCAACTGCTGGTAATAATCGTTTAGGTGGAGATGACTTCGATAATGCAATTGCTGATTATTTAGCATCAGAATTCAAAAAGGAAAATGGTGTTGATTTAAAGGCTGATCGTTCTGCAAGTTATCGTTTAAAAGAAGCTGCTGAAAAAGCTAAAAAAGAATTAAGTGGTATTACGAAAGCTGATATTGCTTTACCATTCATCACAATGTCTAATGGTATGCCATTACACTTAAATATGAGTTTAACTAGAGCTAAATTTGAAGAATTAATTAGAAACTTAGCAGATACAACTTTACAAGCTGTTCGTCAAGCATTAAAAGATGCAAAATTAACTGCTAATGATTTAGATCAAGTATTACTTGTAGGTGGATCTACAAGAATCCCTTATGTTCAAGAATTAGTACGTCGTGAATTAGGTAAAGAACCTAATCGTGGTATTAATCCAGACGAAGTAGTGGCAATGGGAGCTGCTATCCAAGGTGGGGTTTTAACAGGTGATGTAAAAGATGTATTATTACTAGATGTTACACCACTTTCACTTGGTATTGAAACTTTAGGAGGAGTTGCTACTCGTTTAATTGAACGTAATACAACTATTCCTACATCTAAATCACAAATTTTCTCAACAGCTGCTGATAATCAACCAAGTGTAGATATTCACGTTCTTCAAGGTGAAAGATCAATGGCTGCTGATAACAAAACTTTAGGACGTTTCCAATTATCAGGAATTCCTCTAGCACCTCGTGGTGTACCTCAAATTGAAGTTAAATTTGATATCGATGCTAATGGTATTGTTCACGTAAGTGCGAAAGATTTAGGAACTGGTAAATCTCAAACAATTACAATCAGCGGAGGAAATGGATTATCAGATGAGGAAATTGACCGTATGGTTAAAGAAGCTGAAGAAAATGCCGCTGCAGATAAAGCTCGTAAGGAAGAAGTTGACTTACGTAATGAATGTGATCAAATCATCTTTGCTTGTCATAAATCAATTGAAGATTTAGGAAGTGAAGTAACAGATGATGAAAAATCTGCAATTGAAAAAGCTGAAAGTGAATTAAAAACTGCTTTAGAAGGTAGTGATATTGAAGCTATCAAAGCTAAGAAAGCTGAACTTGAAAAAGCTGCTCAAGGAATTGCAGTAAAAGCTTATGAAAAAATTCAAAAAGAACAACAAGCAAAAGAAGCTCAAAATAATCAAGATAATAATTCAAAAGATGATGATAATAATACTGTTAATGCAGATTTTGAAGATATCAACTAATAATTAATAAGAAGGAGGCCTAAAATGGCAAATCAACGAGATTATTATGAAGTATTAGGGGTATCTAAAACAGCATCAGAAGATGAAATAAAAAAGGCCTACCGAAGTTTAGCAAGAAAATATCACCCCGATGTTAGTAAAGAACCTAACGCAGAAGAAAAATTTAAAGAAGTTCAACAAGCTTATGATTGTTTAAGTGATCCAGCAAAACGAGAAAATTATGATCGTTACGGAACTGAAGATCCTACGCAAGGTGGATTCGGAGGTGGTGCTGGTTTTAGCGGATTTAGTGGATCTGGTTTTGGTGGATTTGAAGACATATTTGGAAGTTTCTTTGGTGGAAGTCGTTCAAGAAGCAATCCTAATGCTCCTCAAAAAGGTAATGATGTTCGTACGAAGGTTGAACTAACATTTGAAGAAGCTGCCTTTGGAGTGAAAAAAGTGATGAATCTTAGTCGTTATGAAGAATGTACCTCATGTGGAGGAACAGGGGCTAATTCTAAGCAAGATATCACAACTTGTTCAAGATGTCATGGAACAGGTCGCGTAGTTATGGAACAATCAACAATTTTAGGACGCATTCAAACAGAAACAACTTGTCCCAATTGTGGTGGTAAGGGTAAAAAAATTACTAAAGTATGTGAACATTGTCATGGAGAAGGTCGGGTTAAGAAAAGTGCTAAAATTAATGTAACAATTCCAGCCGGTATAGATAATGAACAAACTCTTCGTTTAAGTGGTCAAGGAGAAGCGGGACTTAATGGAGGTCCAAATGGTGATTTATACATTAATGTCATTGTAAAACCACATGAAGTATTTGAACGTGATGGAAATGATATTTATTTAGAACTTCCAATAACTTTCTCACAAGCAGCATTAGGGGCTACAATTGAAGTTAAAACTTTACACGGAAGAGTATCTTTGAAAATTCCAAGCGGAACACAATCTAATACAAAATTTAAACTTGCTGGTAAAGGTATTCAAAATGAAACAACTGGTAGAAGTGGACATCAATTTGTTATTGCGAAAGTTGTTACCCCAACTAATCTTACTACTGAACAAAAAGACTTGTTCAATAAACTTAGTAAAACTGATGAAACTGCTAACAATAGTTTCTTCGATCGTATTAAAAAATTCTTTAAAAATTAATTCAAAAGTAAGAGCCTATTATAATTAGGCTCTTTTTTGACAAAAACTTATTTTTATGATAAAATTAATTACAAGAGATTAGGTGAAGTTATGCAGAAGTATTTTATAAAACCAGATAATTTTTATAATGAATATCGTGAGGTCATCATTGATAAAGATGACTCTTTTCATATAGTAAAAGTTATGCGTATGCGTCTTGGAGATGAAGTATTAGTTTCAGATAATCAGAATACTTATTTAACCAAAATTAAAGTTCTTGATGAAAAAGGAGTTGTTTTAGAAGTAATTAAAAAACACGAAAGCAATAATGAATTACAAATAAAAATTAGTATTGCCCAAGGAATTATTCGAAAAGATAAAATGGAAGAAGTTTTATCTAAAATCACTGCGCTTGGAGCATCCCACTATATTCCAGTTAATATGGAACGTTCCAATATTAAAATTAAAGAAGAAAAACAAAATCGCCAAATTAAAATTATCAAGGAAGCCTCAGAACAAGCAATGCGTAATAGACTAATGGAATTGTCTAAGATTATTTCTTTTAAAGAATTAGTAAAAAAAAGAGATAATTATGATGTTTGCCTATTTGCTTCTACCCAAGCCAGTATTGATAATCCTAACTTTAAGAGAGTGTTTAAAAACAAAAATATTAAATCTGTTTTAATTGTTATTGGTCCAGAAGGTGGTATCTCACCTAAGGAAGAGGAAATAATGAAAAAAGCTGGTTTTTTACCAATATCTTTAGGACCAAGAATTTTAAGAACTGAACTTGCACCTATATATATTATGAGTGCAATTAGTTATGAATTAGAGTTAGGTGAATAATATGAAATTTAAAACATATAGTTTAGGATGTAAAGTTAATATCTATGAAATAGAAGCTGTCACAAGTGAACTTAAAAAAAATGGATATGAACTAGTTAATAATGACCAAGAAGCTGATGTTATAATTATAAATACTTGTACAGTAACGAGCACAAGTGATAGTAAATCTAAACAACTAATTAGAAGAATTAGACGAGAAAATCCTTATGCCATTATTATAGCAATGGGATGTTTTGTACAATTAAATAAAGATATGGTTAAAAATGATTTGGATGTTAATATTGTGATTGGGACTAATAAACGTAATCAAATTATTGCGTTAATTGAAGAATATCTTGATAATCACAAGTTGATAGATCAAGTGAAATCTTCGATTGAATATATAGAATATGAAGAATTAAAAATGACAGAATTATCTATGCATACTAGAGGATTTGTAAAAATCCAAGATGGATGTGAAAATTTTTGTACTTATTGTGCTATACCATATGCGAGAGGGCCGATTAAATCAAGAAAACCAGAAAATGTTATTGATGAAATTCAAAACTTAGTTAATAATGGGGTAAAAGAAATTATTTTATCGGGGATTAATACTGGTACGTACGGACAAGATTTAGAAAATATAACTTTGGCAAGTTTATTAGAAAAAATAATTAAAGAAGTATTTGGGGTTTATCGAATTCGTTTATCTTCGATTGAGTTAATGGAAATAACTGATGAATTATTAGATGTTTATGAAAAATATCCTCAAAAGATGGCTCGTCATTTACATATTCCACTTCAAGCTGGGGCAGATAATACTTTAAAACGTATGAATCGTAAATACACTACTTTAGAATATGAAGAATTAATTAAAAAAATTAGAAAAAGATTCCCGGGAATTGCGTTAACTACTGATTGTCTAGCAGGTTTTGTAGGAGAAACCGAAAAGGATTTTTTAGATGCCTTAGAATTTATTGAAAAAATAAATTTTTCAGAGATGCATATTTTCCCGTACTCTAGAAGAAGAGGTACAAAGGCTGATGAAATGGGAGGACATTTAGAACGTAGATTAATTAATGAGCGAGCTAAGAAAATGCAAGAGTTGTCTCAAAAAATGGCTCAAAATTATCGCCAAAACTATTTAAATACAAAACAACTAGTTTTAGTTGAACAATTCAAAAATGGTAAGTGGATTGGACATACGTCAAATTACTTAGAAGTTTCATTTGTAAAAAATGAAGATTATACTAATAAGATAGTTTTAGTTAAAATAATTAATACTGATAAACCATTAATAGAAGGAAAGTTTATTAAGGAGGTAAATGATTATAATGAATTTTAGTGATTATAATTTTAAAACATACTTACAATCGGCTTTAAAACGTTTATCTTTTGAAAAACCGACTTTAGTTCAAGAAAAAGTTATTCCACAAGCTCTTAAAGGAAATAGTTTGGTAGTAGAAAGTGCAACGGGAACTGGAAAAACACATGCCTTTTTATTGCCAGTTTTTCAAAATATTGATGAAAATAATAAAAATGTTCAAACAGTAATTTTAAGTCCGACTAGAGAACTTGCTTCACAACTTTATAATGTTGCTAAAAATTTAGTTGAAGATAATAAAAAAATTGATGTAAGACTTGTTATTGGTGGACAAAACCGAGAATCAGAAATTAAGTATCTAAGTCAAAGTCAACCTCAAGTTGTTATAGGTACCTTAGGTAGAGTAGCTGATTTAGCAATTAAAGCAAATGTATTGAAAATATATCAAGCTAAAACTTTAGTAGTAGATGAGGCAGATATGGTTTTTGATGAAAAAGATTTAGTAGAAGTTGATAAAGTTATTAGTTTAATCCAAAATAAACCACAATTTTTAGTTTTTAGTGCGACAATGCCTAAAGAATTAAGAATATTTATTAATAAGTACTTAAGTGGAGTTGATGAAATAATTATTGAAGAAAAAAATTTAACTAAATCAACTATTGAACATATAATGATACCATGCAAGGCAAGAGCTAAAGAAGAAGTTTTATTAGATTTACTTCAAACAATTACTCCTTATATGGCAATTATTTTTTCGAATACAAAAGAAAAAGTTGATAAAATAAGTTCGTTTTTGGCAAGCAATAACTATAAAGTTGCGAAAATTCATGGAGATTTAGATGAACGTGAAAGAAAACAAACATTAAAACGTATTCATGATTTAAAATATCAATATATTGTTGCGAGTGATATTGCAGCCCGAGGCATAGATATTGAAGGAATTAGTGATATTATTAACTTTGATTTACCAAAAGATATTGAGTTTTATATTCATAGATCAGGAAGAACTGCCAGATATCAAGCAACAGGTCGAGTATTTAGTTTATATACTTATGAAACAGAAAGTTATGTTGATGAATTAAAGAAAAAAGGTTTAAATCCAACATTTATGAAGATTGTTGAACACGAACTAGTTCCAACCAAGCTACCTAAGTCGCGTAATATTTCGGTTGTTCAAGAAGCAGAGATAGCCTTGCATCAAAAATATAAATTACCAAAAAAAGTAAAACCTGGATATAAAAAGAAACGAATGGAAAAAATTAACAAAGAATTAAGAAAGGCAAAACGAAGTAGAATTGAAGAAATTTATCGTCGTAAAAATAAAGGATGAAAATTGGAAGTCATGTAGGTAATAGTGGTAATTTAATGCTTAAAGGAAGTGTATTAGAAGCTTTAAGTTATGATGAAACGTGTTTTATGATATATATGGGTGCTCCTCAAAATACTTTCAGAAAACCTATTCAGTCAATGAATATTAGGGATTTTCAAGAAATACTATATGGTCATAATATTGATATTGAAGATGTAATTGTTCATGCTCCATATATTGTTAATTTGGCACAAATAGATGAAGAAAAACATCGTTTTAGTGTTAAATTCTTAATTGAGGAAATTAATCGTATTAGTGAATGTGGTATGCGTTATATAGTATTACATCCAGGTGCGTACACTAAGGCAACTTTAGAACAAGGTTTAAATCAAATTATTAAGGGAATAAATTTACTTTTATATAACACTGAATCTTCAAAGGTTACAATTCTATTAGAAACAATGTCTGGAAAAGGAACTGAATGTGGTAAAACTTTTGATGAATTAGCTTATATTATTAATAATGTTATTGATTCCAAAAGAATTGGTGTATGTCTTGATACGTGCCATATTCATGATGCTGGATATGATTTAGTAAATGATTACGAGGGAGTAATAAATGAATTTAATGAAAAAATTGGTCTTGAATTTCTAAAAGCTATTCATATCAATGATTCTAAAAATATTAGAGGTTCTCGTAAAGATCGTCATGAAAATATTGGATTTGGTTTCATAGGTTTTGAAACTTTATTAAAAATCGTTAATGATGAACGGTTTAAAGATATACCCAAAATATTAGAAACACCATATATTCCAAGTATAAAACACTCAGATGAATCATATCCACCATATAAAGAAGAAATTGAAATGCTTAAAAATGGAGTTTTTGATAATATTTTAAAAGAAAAAATTTTAAAGAATAATGAATAAAAATATATCATCCAGAACATATTTAATTGTAATTTAAAATGTAACAAAATATTACTTAATTAGATAAGTAATTGATATAGGGATTTTCAAGTCCTAT
>CAYLLO010000045.1:0-8667 GCA_964384805.1 uncultured Staphylococcaceae bacterium
TTGCGTTTTTTTACATTTTTTTAAATTCCTATAGGACAACACTGCAAAAGTAAGGATAAAGATTTTTTAGATTCAATAATAAGGTTAGGTTGATTAACAAAATTTACTACAATATTTACATTCAATTTACTAAAAGTTAATAAATATAGGAGTTTCTTTTAAAAAAATACCTATTTTTGGCATCTATCTATAAGTGATGGATAAATGATTTTTTAAATTAAAATGAAAGAATAATTATTTTATAGAGGATAAAAAATAAAAGAATATAATGTTTACCTTTTTGGTAAAAAAGTGCTATAATAAAGATTATAGAGAGGTGTATTATGTCAGAAATATTAGAAATGATTATGGTTATATGTTTTGGAATATCTTGGCCTATTTCCATTATTAAAACCTTAAAAACTAAAAGTTCAGTCGGTAAAAGCCCCTTTTTTATTGGCTTTATTATTTTTGGTTATATTTGTGGTATTATTAGTAAAGTAATAGCTAATAATATTACCTATGTGTTTGTTTTTTATTGTCTTAATTTGGTTATGACGTCAATAGATTTAGGTTTATATTTATATTATCGTCATCATGAAACTTTAGTAAAATAATTGTTGGTGATATATGAATAGAAAAAAACTATTTAAACTAATTTTTTTAATATTAGTATTTGTATGCTTCGTTTTTAATGGCACGATATTAAATATTAAGGTAGAAAAATCAATAAAAGCTAAAAAATTTGAATTAATTGGCGATTTAGATGATGACGAATTAGTAAATACGAGTGATGTAATTTACCTTTTAATGCATACCTATTTTACTGACAAATATCCAGTAACCCAAAATTGTGATTACAACCAAGATGGAGTAGTAGATACTAGTGATGTCATATATTTATTAATGCATACCTATTTTCCTCAAAACTATCCATTAGAAGATGAAATAATAGAAGATGTTGAAGTTAATATTAACTTTAATACACTTGGTGGAACCATCAATGAAGATATTATAGTAAAAAGTGATGGAGAAATTGTTTTGCCGACTCCTAAACTTTCAGGATATATTTTCAAATATTGGTGTACTGACCGATTATTAACTAATAGAGTTAATAATTTGATGATAGATGATTGTCAAGGTCAAACGTTATATGCTTATTATGAATATGACTCGGAAGACTTAAAATCACAAGTTATTGTTACTAGATACAATGAACATGCCGCATCATATAATGAAATGGTAATGTTTGATAATAGTAAATCTAATTTTACGTCATTATATTGGCATAAAATAGCAATAAGAAACAATGGGACTGATTACTATATTTCGGCTATTGCTAGTAGCGGTGAATCACTAAATACTTTAGGTGATTATGATTATGTAGTGATGGCTCATAGTAATTATAGTGGCTATGGGGATTTTGTTAAAGGTAATTATGAAGTTGGGGATATCGTAAAATTTATAGGCAATCCAGATACTTTAATAAATGGTGAAGAGACTGTGATAATGAGTTTTATTAAACAAAGTATTGCAGATAAAACAGAAGAAATCCAAGAATATTTAGACAGTTTATATGGTAATATTACTGAGGTGACTAGTAATCTTGACTTAATAAGTAATTATAATCAATATAATATTATTTGGAAAACTAGTAATCGAGAGGTAATAAGTAGTAAAGGAAAATATACGAAACCTTATGTCACTAGAGAAGTGACACTAAGGGCTTTTATAGATGATGTAGAATTGTATCGTTTTATGGTGAAAGTTCCGGGAATAAAAGATACTAGCGAAGCTCTTGCTACTGGATATATTTATACACCTTATACGATAACCCAAAATGCTATGAATACTTTAGATATCATTTATTGTGCATTCTTAGAGATTGATGAAAATGCCAATTGGACTAATTATAATCAAATGGTTAGTAATATTAATAATTATATTCGTGATAAAGCAAACGTTGCTGGAACCAAAATAGTGATATCTGTTAACCAAAGTACTAATAGTGCATTTTCTATTGTTGCAGGAAATGAAAAATTACGGAAAGTACTTGCTACAAATATTGTAAACGTAATAGAAACTTTAAATTTAGATGGCATTGATATAGATTGGGAAACTCCAAGCAGTGATGAAGCAACTAACTTTACGCTTTTGATGGCTGAAATTTTTAAGCAAGTAAAAGCGGCTAGTCCTGAATACTTAGTTACAGCCGCGATTGGTGGAGGAAAATGGCAACCACCCAAATATGATTTAACCAACTCTGGTAAGTATTTAGATTATATCAATTTAATGACATATTCGTTGGCAAAAGGAAATGGGTATTATCAAAATAGTTTATATAAATCAACAAAAGGAGCGACCCTTACAAGTTGTTCAATTGATGAAAGTATTGATATTTTTAATAATTTAGGAATTAAAAATAGTCAAATATTAGTAGGAATTCCTTTTTATATGATAGTTCAAACGGATAGTGATGGACCTGGATCTAAAACGGGAACTGGAAAATCTGTTTGGTATGATAAATTATATAGCACTTATGCATTATCAGACACGATGAAAGAATACTATGATGAAGAATGTTCTGTACCATATCGTTTTGATGACGTAAATAAAATCTTTATTTCTTTTGATAATGAGCAAAGTATTAAAGAAAAATGTGAATATATTAATACTTTAGGATTGGCTGGAATTATGTATTGGCAATACGGTCAAGATGTTGATGACATATTAAGTGATGCAATTGATGAATATATTAATAAATAATTATCTATGGTTTTATTATAAAATTAGTATAAAGTGTTTATGTAATTATAGGTGATAGTTTTGGTAAATAGATATAAAAATTCAAAACTCTTTTTAAAAAAGTCTTTCCTTTTTGTATAAATATCAAATTCTATTTGCTCTAAAAAAGTGTTATTTTTATTGTATAAACTATTTATCACAAAACTTGTCAAAAAAAACTTTTTTTAGTACAATATATAAGTAATTATCTAAACCAAGAGGAGAACGGTATGCCAGCCTTTAATAATGAAAAATATTTAGAACTTCAAGCTCAAAAAATTTCTGAAAGAATTTCACAATTTAATAATAAATTATATTTAGAATTTGGTGGTAAAATCTTTGATGATTATCATGCAGCACGAGTTTTACCAGGTTTTAAGAGTGATTCAAAAGTTCAGATGTTATTTGGTTTAAGAGATAAAGTAGAAATTATTATCACCATTAGTGCTAGTCATATTCAAACATCTAAAATGCGAGGCGATAATGGCATTTCTTATGAGGATGAAGTCTTTAGAATGATAGATTCTTTTAACAAAATGAATCTTTTTGTTGGAAGTGTTGTGGTTACAAAATATAATAAAGAGCCGGCTGTTAAAGTTTTTGAAAGAAAATTAAAGGCAAGAGGAATACCATTATTTTATCACTATCAAATTGATGGATATCCTGTTGATACTGATAAAATTGTAAGTGAAGATGGTTTTGGTAAAAATGATTATGTTCAAACTTCTCGCTCATTAATTGTGGTTACGGCACCAGGTCCTGGAAGTGGAAAAATGGCAACTTGTTTATCACAACTATATCATGAAAATAAAAATGGAATTAGAGCGGGATATGCTAAATATGAAACTTTTCCAGTTTGGAATTTAGCTCTAAAGCATCCAGTTAACTTGGCATACGAAGCAGCTACTGCTGATTTAGATGATGTTAATATGATTGACCCATTTCATTTTAATGCTTATAATGAACTAGCGGTAAATTATAATCGTGATGTTGAAGTATACCCTATTTTAGAAGCCCTATTTAAAAAAATTTATGGCGAATGTCCATATAAATCACCAACGGATATGGGAGTTAATATGGCGGGGTTCTGTATTGAAAATGAAGAAGAAGTGAAAGAAGCTTGTGCACAAGAAGTAATTAGAAGATATTTTGAAACAAAAGTGAATGTTTTGTTAGGTAAAGCTAATGAAACAGTTGTTAAAAAATTAAAATTAATTATGGGACAACTTGGAGTTCATGTATGTGATCGGCCAATAGTTGATGTAGCGATGACAAAAGCAGAAAAAGAGCATAAACCAGTTTTAGCTATGCAAATGAAAGATGGAACAATTATTACTGGTAAACAATCGGAGCTTTTAACAGCGACATCAGCAGCAATTTTAAATTCAATTAAGTATTTATCAGGTGTAAAAGATAAATTGAAACTCATTTCTCCTAACATTTTTGAACCTCTTCAAAAACTCAAAAGAGAAGTTTTACAATCAGAGAATTTAAGACTTAATGCACAAGATTTATTAACTGCTTTGTCCATTACCGCAACTACTAATCCTATTGTTGAAGAAGCTTTAAATATGTTAAGTGAATTATATAATACTGAAGCACATTCAACAGTGGTTTTATCATATGAGGATGCTCAAGTATTAAAAAGTTTGAAAATAAATCTTACTCAAGAAGCAAGTTTTAAAAACTAGATTATGGGAAATACCTATAATCTTTTTATTTGAAGTATTTGGTGATAAAAAGATTCACTAATAATGTATTATTAAAAACCATTATTTAGAGTTTTAAAACGTTATTAATTATATAATAGCGATTGGTAAAGAGTAGTTATAAAATTAGAAATCAGGATATAAAGAAGTTAATTCATTAGTATTGTTTTCAATGTTTCATTTGACGATAATTATAAAAATGTGCTATAATAGGTAGGAAAGTATTATAGGATCGCATTTATTAAGAGAAATTTTACTTTTAATTTATAATGAATGTGTTAATGCTAAAATAAAGTGAGCAATATGTTGTCTACTTTATTTAGTTGTTATTTTTATCATTTGATAATTGTATTATTTAGGAATTAAGATATGAAGATATTTGAAATATTAACCAAAGATGTTTTATTACATAGTGATCAAGGGTATGCCTTATTTTATTACCATCAAGGACAAACTTTAAAGAAAACAAACGGTAAAGTTGCCGAAAAAACTAGTGAAGAAATTACCTTTAAGACTAATTTTAGACTCGCTTCGGTATCAAAACAGTTTATTGCTTTTGGAATTGTAAGATTGATACAAAATAATTATTTAAGTTATTACACCAATATTAAAGAGATATATCCTCATTTACCAGAATATTTTTCTGAAATAACGATTAAAAACCTATTAAATCATACATCGGGAATTTATGATTATGAAACATTACCTCATAGTGATGATGATACGCAGATTTTAGATCAAGATGTCTTAAATTTTTTAATCACTACTGAAACGACTTATTTTGAACCAGGAACAAAATATCGATATAGCAATACCGCATATGTTTTATTAGGCTTAATAATTGAAAAAATTAGTGGTGTTTCTATAGGAGAATATTTATCAAAAATATTTAAAGAAGCTGGAATGATTAATTCTAAAGTCAATTATCAAGGTAAAACAAAAATTGTAAATAGAGCTTATGGACATTTAATAGATAATAATAATGAATTGTATGTTAAAGATCAATATTGGTGTAGTGCGACCATCGGAGACGGAGGTTTATATTCCTCAGTAGATGATTTAATGGTTTGGTGTAAATACTTAGTTGATGCACCAGAATTTAAAGAAATGAAAATACCTAATTATATTGGACCTTTTGAATATAATGAATATGGATTAGGAATTAGGATTATAAAAGTTGATGGAAAAGAAATCTTTTACCATTGTGGTGATACAATTGGCACCAATACTTTATTGTTATGGTCTAAAGAATTTGATATTTGTTTAATTTTTTTAACTAATCTTGGTCATATTGATACTTCCATTATGAAAGATAACTTAATATCATTACTGAAAAAATAGGTAGAGTATTTATAATATCAACCTTGTCTTTATATTATTGAAAAAAAGCGTTTTTGAAGCAAATTATTTTGGTTCAATAAAATATTTTATGATTTTGTGATAAAATAAACATAATAATGAAATTTAAAGATTATTTTAAAGGAGTGAATGAAGTGAATAGCAAGAAAAGTATTTTAATAACTTTAGTTTTAGTGCTATTATTAGTAATAATGGGCTGTGCTAAAAAAACAACATATTACACCATTAATTTTAAAGTAGATGGTGAGATTATTCAAACTTTAACTATTGAAAAAGGAACTTCCTTAGAAATTCCAAGTGATCCAAGCAAAGAAGAACATAAATTTTTAGGATGGTATAGTGATAATGGAGATTTAATTACCAGAGATTTTGAAGTAGTTGACAATATGAATTTGAATGCTAAATTTGAAATTAATAAATATACTATTATTTTTGATTATAATGATGGTACAGGAAAAACTGAAGAAATAACTTTAGAGTATGGTTCTGAGATAACTAAACCTACCCAACCAACTAGAACGGGATATATTTTTAAAGGGTGGTATTTGAATTACGAATCACATTCTTTTAGTTTTTTTAGTACTATGCCCAATAAAAACATTACTTTAACCGCTAAATGGGCTCTTGATGAAGTAATTATTGACTTTGACTCAAATGGCGGTTCAGCGGTTACTCAAATTGTTGCTTTGCCTGGAGAAAAAATAGAAGCTCCTAAGGTCCCATATAAAAAAGGTTGTAAATTTTTAGGATGGTATTTAAATGATAAAATATACGAATTTGATGTAATGCCGAATGAAAGTATTACTTTGGTTGCGAAATGGGAGGAAACTATCTATACAATAACATATGAATTAAATGGTGGAACTGGGGATAATTTAATCACAACTTATTCATCAGCTCGCTCTGGAGTTATTGATTTGCCACGTCCTACTAAAAAGGGATATTCATTTATGGGGTGGTATACCAATGAATCATTTAGTCGTGATCCAATTTTAGCAATTTCAGAAACTACCAATAAAAATTTAACATTATACGCTAAATGGGTTGAAACTAAAACAAAAGAAGTAAAAACCATTGGTATTTATGGAGATAGTATTTCAACATATGAAGGATATGTACCAAGCGATGCCTTATTCTATTATCCAATATCTTCACAAACAGTAAAATCAGTAGAAAAAACATGGTGGCGTTTACTTCAACACAAAGTAGGGTTAGAAATTATTACTAATGCTTCATATAGCACATCACCAGTATGTGGTAGTACATCAATTTGTGGTGTAAATGGCGGAAGAATCAAAAAATTAATCAGTTCTAATGGTGAATCACCAGATATTATTATCATTATGATGGGCGCTAACGATGTTGCTAATGGTTTTACACCTGAAAAATTTGATAGTGAATATCGTTTAATGTTAGATCGTATGAAAGAATTCTGTCCTGAGTCTGACGTTATGATATGTAATATCCTATATAATACATGTACGGAAGGTCAAAATCCTAATTCGCGTTATGATTCTTATACCCACCCAGGGTTAAGGGCCAAGTTAAATGAAGTATTAGAACAAATTGCTGAAGATTATAATTACCCATTAGTTGACATTTCTAGTTTAATATCTGAGAAAACTGACACTCCAAATAATTGGTATTATTTAGGTGATAATATGCATCCTAGTGATTTAGGAATGGAACTGATTGCTGAAGCTATTGCTGATAAAATATTAGAAATATACTAAAAAAGTTGCTGATTTAATCAGCAACTTTTATATTATATTTTATCAGGACTAAACATTATTCCCCATTTACCTGCTTCATATGGTTTGTAAGCAGAATAGCAATAAGAATCTAAATGCTCAAAATGTTTATAAGAAACTTTAACAGCTTTACTCATATTAATTTCTTTAGCAACTTTTAAATATTCATTAATTATTTTTTTGGGCATTACTTGTCCAGTACCATGTCCTAATAAAAAACCTGTAAATGGTAGAGTTAGCGCATACTTAAGGGTTTCAATATATACTTTAACAGAAGTTGATTCTTCTAAAAATAACCAAACCCAAGGACATATAGCATCTGTTGTAATTAAAAGATTATCTTCAACTAGTAAGAAGCCAATTGAACCTTTAGTATGACCTTGGAGATTAACAATTTTAATGGTTAAACCACCTAAATCAAAAATTTTAGTATTTAAAATTTTTAAATTACCTGCTCTTTGGGTCAAATATGAATTAATCTCAAAATTAAAAGGTAAAATATTATTTTTGACTGCTGTTTCAATATTTTCATTTCGTTTTTCAAGACTATTATGTGTTTGGCACAATTCAAAATCTTTTTCGTTTATTAATACTTCATCAAATTGATAATTACCACCACTATGATCCATATGTCCATGACTATTAATAACAATTAGGGGTAAACTAGTAAGACTTGTAACAAGTGATTTTAAATCGCCAATTCCATAAGCAGTATCTACTAACAAGGCTTGTTTTTGTCCAATGACTAAAGTTGTAAGAACTCCCATTGGATCTTTTATTTGATAGATATGATTATTAATTGGATATATTGTAAAATAATTATTTTGTATATTCATAAGTTTTTAACCTCTTTATTATTATACCAAAAATAAGAAAAAAGGAAAAGAAAAATAATAGCAAAACTAGTTGAAATTTTGCTATTACTATTGGAGGGAATATTAAATTTAATTATACTGACATTATATCATATTAAAATGAAATATAAATGTACTTAATGTGAACTTTAATTGAAAAATGTAAAATAATGTGATATAACCCGAGTTTGGGCTCTTATTCATACATTATGGCATTATTGTTGCATCTTT
>CAYLLO010000046.1:0-8581 GCA_964384805.1 uncultured Staphylococcaceae bacterium
AAGTAGGGATTTTTACCCAGAATTTTTTACAGGCTACTTTTCACGCATTATTTTTTTAAACAGCACTAGAATTCTTTACAGGACCATTATATTACCCTTACATATAAATTTTAACATTTACAATCAAAATCCACAAGGGCTTAAGTAATTTTATTATTTATGTTTTTCAATATATTTAACTAAATCTCCAACACTTTTAATGTTTTGAGCTGCATCATCTTCAATTTCCATACCAAATTCGTCTTCAAGAGCCATAATTAATTCTACAGCGTCTAATGAATCTGCACCTAAATCATCAACTAAAAGAGTTTCCATTGTAATTTTTTCAGCTTCAACATTCATATTTTCAACGATTAATTCTTTAACTTTTTCAAATACCATAAATTCCTCCTATTGGTCTTTTTTATTTTTAAAGTTTTTATTATTCATATTACGTTTCTTGTTGTATTGAACCGGTTCACTCTTATCTGCAGGGTCAATCATTGTAAGTTGTAATCTTTGTTTCTTTAAATCAACTTCTACAACCCATACTTTAACAATTTGACCAACTTTAACAGCTTCAAGCGGATGTTTAATATATTTTTTAGACATTTTTGAAACGTGTACTAATCCATCTTCATGAACTCCACAATCAACGAATGCTCCAAAATCAACAACATTACGTACAGTTCCTTGAAGTTCCATACCTGGAGTTAAATCTTCTAATCCCAAAACATCACTTCTTAATACTGGTGCATCAATTACATCACGAGGGTCACGTAATGGTGCAACAAAAGCATCTAAAATATCATTTAATGTATATTCCCCAATTTCAAGTTCCTTCATCAATTCTTCACGATTAACCGCATTAACAGCTTCTGCTAATTTTTCACTTCCTAAATCTTTAGATGTAAATCCTAGGCGCTCTAAAATAGTTTTAGCAACTTCATAACTCTCAGGGTGGATAGCTGTCATATCTAGTGGTTCATCACCATCAACAACTCGTAAAAACCCAATAGCTTGTTCCATTACTTTTGGTCCTATACCCTTAACTTGGATTTGTTCACGAGATTCAAAACGACCATTAGCATCACGATGTGCTACAATTTTCTTAGCAGTTCCTGCATTTAATCCTGCAACATATTTTAATAATGATGGAGAAGCAGTGTTAATATTTACTCCGACTTGGTTAACTGCAGTTTCTACTACGAAGTCTAAAGCTTCTGATAGTTTAGATTGTGTAACATCGTGTTGATATTGCCCAACTCCAATGGCTTTAGGATCAATTTTAACAAGCTCTGATAATGGATCTTGTAAACGACGTGCAATTGATACTGCTGAACGTTCTTCAACTTCATAATCAGGAAATTCTTCTCTTGCTAAATCAGATGCTGAATAAACTGACGCTCCTGCCTCACTTACGATAACATAAGCAACATTTTTGCCAAATTCTTCATTAATCTTCTTTAAACATTTTGAAACAAAAGCTTCTGTTTCACGACTGGCAGTCCCATTACCAATTGCGGCAATTTCAACATTATGAGCCATTACAAGTGAACGCAAAATATATTCTGCATTTTCAATACGTGCCTCTGGAACATTTTCTCCAGGAAATTTTTGATGTGGATACATAACGCTCTTTTCTAATACTTTACCTGTTTGATCCACTACTGCAAGTTTACATCCAGTTCTAAATGCTGGGTCAACCCCTAAAACAATGCGATCTTTCATTGGAGGAGTCAATAGATAATTTCTTAAATTTTCTCCAAAAATATGAATGGCCTGATTTTCAGCTTGTTCTTTTAAATCAGAACGAATTTCTCTTTCGATTGATGGTTTAATTAAACGCTTATAAGCATCATCAATAGCCATACTTACATGTTCAGCAGTAATACTTTGAGGATCTTTAACTACATCACGATAAATATAACCAATAACAAAAGCCACATCTTCCGCAATAGCTACTTTTAATACTTTTTCAGCCTCACCACGATTAATTGCTAAAATACGGTGTAATTTAATATTTTTAAGTGGCTCTTCATAAGCATAATACATTTCATATACAGCTTTAGGGTCTAAGGATTCATCTTTAATTTCTGTTTTTAATGTTGCATTATTTATAAAGTAATTACGAATCCATGTTCGATAACGAGGTTCATCTGATACAATTTCGGCAATAATATCTCTTGCTCCTTGTAAAGCATCTTCAGCTGATTTAACAACTTTTCCTTCTTTTTCTAATTCTTCAGTAATTTCTGTAGTAACATACTTTTGAGCTTCTTCTAATACATCACCATCAGTTGGGAAAGATAATAAGTATTCTGCTAAAGGTTCTAAACCTTTCTTTTTCGCATCAGTGGCACGAGTCTTTTTCTTTTCTTTAAATGGACGATAAATATCTTCGATTTCTGCAAGTTTAGTAGAAGCAATAATTGCATTTTTGATTTCGTCAGTTAATTTTCCTTTTTCTTCAATAAGACGCATAACGTCTTCTTTACGTTGAGCTAATTTTTGTCCATATTCCCACTCTTGATAAATAGCTCTTATTTGTTCTTCATCCAAATTTCCTGTAACTTCTTTACGATAACGAGCAATAAATGGTACTGTTGCTCCACCTTCGATTAATTGTAATACCGCATTAATTTGGGTAATTTTTACATTTTGTTGTACAGCAATTTGACGAAGTAAAGTGTCATTGATATAATTGTTTTCCATGTTGAATCCTCCATATATTTCTTTTAATAAAATAAAAAATATTTTATTATTTTAATTAATTTTGCGTGATTATTATACCATATTTTAGGTATTTTATCAAGCAATTTAAGGACTTATTTATGACTTCAAGACAATTTCTTAAATGTTTTTAAAAGAACATTTAAACGCCATAAAATATATCGCGTTTGCGAAGCACGGCACTCATTTCTTGGTCCAAATACCTGATGTTTTTCTAAGTAAACATAATCTTGAATTTTAATAGCAAAATAATAAACTCCATCATCTACTTTATTTCCAGAAGAGCCAGCGTACCCCGTTACAGCAATTCCAACCTCAGAATGGCTTATTTTACATACTCCATTAACCATTTCTTTAGCTACTTCTATTGATGCAACACCATATTTACTAATCGTTGTTTCTTTAACCCCTAAAATACGCATTTTAGCCTCATTACTATATGTTACATAACTTTCATTAATGACATGGGATGAGCCACTTACATTAATAAGTTTAGCAATAATTGCTCCACCTGTACAAGACTCTGCACAACTTATTGTCCACTCTCTTTTAAATAATTCACTAATAATCATTTTTTCTAGTGATAAATCATCATAACCTATAATATCATCTTGATAATAATTTTTAATGATTTCCATATCTTTTTCTATTTTTTGATAATCATTACTTTTTATCGTCAATACTAAAACATTTTGATATGGTCGATAATTAACTAAAGTATCTAAGTTCAACCATTCCTTATTATTATCAATAATAATAAAAGTTTTTTCGAAACCTATTTCCTCTAACCACTCATCCTTGGTTAGAGCATAATTAATTAATTGAATGTTTTGACTAATCATTCTAACGCTTGACGAAATGTACTTCATGCCTGCTTTAATCATAACTTTTCCGGATGCAGGATTCTTAACATCATGACATGCTTTAATTTTTAAAAAGCCTAACTTTTCAAATCCAAAGCGAATAAACTCTTTTAAGCTTTCCGTCATAATCCCTTTATTCCAATAATCATAAGCTATACAATAGCCTATTTCTGCTTCTTTAAAAGACATATCAACTCTAAAATAACTGATTGTGCCTATTAATTCTTTATTTTCTTTATATACAATTCCAAAAGTAATATTAGGAGAGCGAATGTAATCGGCTATCCAAGTACGAATAATTTCTTTTGTATCTTCAATATTTTCATGATTATTCCATGTCAAATATTTAGTAACTCGACTATCAGATGCCCAATTATAATACATTGCTTCTGCATCTTCAATTATTAGGGGCCTAATTATTAAACGTTGAGTTTCTATTACAGGAATCTCTATCTTGTAAAAAGAATTCATCTTATCACATCCTTTTTTCATCATTATAACATTTTATATTGTTTTTATCAAGCAATTAAAATACGTTAATATTTGTCTTTTTACTGCTTTTATAGTATAATTAGTGCAGAGAGGTAAGTTATGTTTACAATTAAAGAAGAGACAATTAATACAATTGAAATCGATAAAAGTATCTTCATATCCCATCTAAAGAATGTTAGCAATGTTAAAGAAGCTAAAAATTATATTCAAAGTATCAAAGACAAATATCCTGATGCTACTCATCATGTCAGTGCCTATATTGTAGGCAAAGGAGCCGAATATGGTCACTATGATGATGATGGCGAACCAAGCGGTACTTCTGCAATGCCTATTTTTGACTGTTTAAGAAAAAATAATCTTACAAATGTGGTATGCGTTGTTGTTAGATATTTTGGAGGAATTAAACTAGGAGCTGGTGGTTTAGTTAGGGCATATAGCCGCAGTGCTAGTGAAAATCTTCGGACTAATACAATTATCCCCATCATTGAATACTCACTAATATCTCTTACTTTCAATTATTCTTATTTGACTGTTATTGAAAACAATCTAAAATTATATGAAATTATCAACCGTACCTTTAGTACAAATGTTGATTTAGTAGTTAAAGTTCCTACTTATGATGTTGATTCGGTTATTAATATACTTATTACTTTAACCAATAGTTTTATTAAAATTAAAGTTTTTAAAGAAGAAAATAAAAATTAGAGTCTAATGACTCTGATTTTTTTCTACTTCTTTTTTAGGAAATAATAAAAAGGTATTAGTTGTCTTTTTATATTCTAAATAAGCGGGATTTTTTTCAATTTGATGTTTTTCCGCAAGTGGTACACTAATGAAAACAAACATTAAAGTATTTAATAATGGTCCTAAAAATAAAATCCACATATTATCGTTCAAAGATAACATTACTAGATAAATTCCCCACCAAAATAAGATTTCTCCAAAATAATTAGGATGGCGGCTTCTTTTCCACATTCCAATATTAATTAATTCATTATTTTTACGCGTTTTTAAAAATTTATGCATTTGAGCATCAGCTATACTTTCAATCAGGATTGCCACTAAAGTAATTACAACCGCAATAATAGTTGAAACATTTAATTCAACATGATCACAAGTTTCCATATACTTAACCACACTTAGCATACTCACAAAAACAATTAATGTTGGAAAAAGATGAATTCCTGTTAAATTTATTAATGGCCAAAGATGAGGAAATTTTTTTTTAAAATGATTATATCGCCAATCTTGTTTATTTAAATTTTTAAAAGTTTTAAAAAAATTAAAAGTCAGCCTTATTCCCCAAATACTAATTAAAACAATCATAATATAGCTCATCGGATGAAAATCACATAAAATCCATGATGCGTAAATAGTTAAAATAATTGGTATTGAACTCCAATATGGATCATAAATAGATGCATTATCAAAAACCCAACTAAAGATAAAAATGACAATGGTCATAGCAACATCAATAATTAAGAGCTTTAATAAAAATTGTTCAATTGGAAAATTTATTTTAAAATGTAATAAAGCTCCTACCCCCAAACTAACTAAATAGGCACATAAGATTATAATTATTCCAAATACTTTATTTTTTTTCATATTTTGTTATTCCTTTACTTTATGTTTATATTATATCTTATTTTATCAAAAATGCCAAATAAAAGACTATCAAAATAACTGATTTAAGTCTCCTTTAGTCAATTATTGCTGATAGTCTCCTTTTTATATTTTATTTTCGTACTATTTCCACCGCGCAGATGTTTTTCTTGTTTATTAATTTCAAAAATTTTTTGAACTTCTATATATAAATTATAATCTATTTCTCTTAATCTTTCTGATAAATCTTTATGAACCGTACTTTTAGAACAACCTATTCTTCTTGCTACTCTTCGAACATTACTATTTTCTAAAATCAGTAACTTAGCGCATTGCAAAACACGTTCTTCAATAATATCATCAATAATTCTTGGCATAATATTTTCACCTATTACATTATATAAGGAAATGAACAAAATATGAGCGTTTATTAGAGTTTTATGATAAAATCAATATGAGGTAAATTTTTATGGATAAACAAATATTAATGAATGATGAAAAACACTATGTAACCCTTAATAATTACTTAAAGAATCGTTTTGGGTGTAAAGTATTTAGAATCCCTTTAAATGCTGGAATGTCATGTCCTAATCGTGATTCTTCTCTTGATCACACAGGATGTTTATATTGCTCTACAAATTTAAGTGGTGATTTTGCTGGTAAAAAAGAATTGTCTTTTCAAGAACAATTTAATGATATCAAACAAATAATGGAAAGCAAATGGCATGATGGCTTATATATCGCCTATTTACAAGCCGGTTCTAATACTTATAATGAGCCCCAAATTCTAAAGCAAATATATGAAGAAATTATCGCTTTAGATAATAAAATAATTATTTTTTCAATTGCCACACGTCCTGATTGTATTAATCTAGAAGTAATTAAGGTATTAAAAGAAATTCAAAAACAAAAAGAAATTTGGCTTGAACTAGGTTTTCAAACAATGCATGATAATACTAAAGACCAATTACATATTGGATATCATAATTATGATTTTGAAAAAGCAATGAAACTTTTAAATGATAACCAAATCCCTGTTATTGTCCATATCATTAATGGTTTACCTAATGAAACCAAAGAAATGATGATAGAAACTATAAAATATTTAAATAATTTCAAACTTTCAGGTATTAAAATACATATGTTACATATTCTAAAAAATACCCCTTTAGGGGATATATATTGTGATAAACCATTTAAAATCTTATCTAAAGATGAATTTATTGACATTACAACCCAACAATTAAGATATTTAAATCCCGAAATTGTAGTTCATCGTCTAACTGGTGATCCTGTCAAAGAGGATTTAATTGAACCAACTTGGGTTCTAAAAAAATTTGTCGTTTTGAATGATATTGATAAATTAATGCGTAAAAAGCAATACTATCAAGGTGACTTATGGCAAAAATAACCGATATTGCACATTTATTTTTAAAAGAACATCTTGTTCCTGGAGATATTGTAGTCGATGCTACTTGTGGAAATGGATATGACACTTTATTTTTAGCTAAACTCGTCACTGAACAAGGAGTTGTTCATGCTTATGATATCCAAGAGATAGCTATTGTTAAAACAAAAGAATTAACTAAAGGCTATCATAATATTGTTTTTCATCATACCAGTCATGAATTTATAGACATTGATAATATTAGTGCGGTAATTTTTAATTTAGGTTATTTACCTAGTGGTGATAAATCAATAACTACAATGTTTAATTCAACTAAAAACGCTATTTTAAATTTACTCACCAAGTATGAAAAGAACCCTAATATGTTAATTCTCATTGTCGTATATCCTGGTCATGATGAAGGTTTTAAAGAAAGTGAGTGGTTGAATGAATATTTATCTAACCTAGAATCATCATTTATGGTTTCTAAATATCAACCCATTAATCAACATAATGCACCATATATTTTATTAATTAACAAAAAATAACAACAAATTAATCAACAAAATAACTGTAGGCACCAAATGAGTGTCTGCAGTTTTATTAACCATTCATCAAGTTGTTTTTTATATATAATCTTTTTTTAAAATTTCTAAATTATCTAATAATATCCTACGTGATTCTCGATATCCTTTTTTAATCAATTCATCAATTTTATAAGCATTGAAATTTAGTACTCCATCACGAAACTTACCTATATCACTTTGAGGAGATATTTCAATAAATTTAGTGTTAGGAAAAAAACGATAATCAATATGTCCCTTATCGTCTAAATATACCACAATAATAATATTATAACCATTTTCATATAAAGGTCTAATTGGAGTATTATCACTAAGTCCACCATCATAATAACTCTTATCATTAAGTTTGACTTTCTTAAAAATAATGGGAATAGCAGATGAAGCTTTCAAAATTTGTTTTACTTCGTCTTTAACATAACGATTTAATAGAAAAGTTTCAGGTTTATTAGTATGTATATTATGACAAGTCACATAACACTTACAATTAGATGCTTTAAGTTTATCGACATCTACCATCTGACTTAATAAATTATCCATTTTTTTACTTGATAAATAATTATTACTTTTAATATTTTCTAAAGCATTAACATTATTTTTTCCTATTACTTTATTAACAATTGTCCATGGTTTAGTTTTAGTGTTTTTTTCAGTATATTTAGAAGTTTCCCATAAATAACAACTATACTCATACTCTTTTACAGCAAACATATATCCCATTAAAGCTCCAATAGATACACCAGATACCCCTTCTATATTTTGTTCTAAACCTAATTCTCTAATTGCTTGCCAAACCCCAAGCAAGTATGCCCCTTTTGCTCCGCCACCACTAAAAACTAACCCTAATTTTTTTTTAATCATTGACATCACATTTTATTATATGTTAAGAATATAAAAAATAATCATAACAAATTTTAAAAATTTGTTAGATTAATTCGCCTACC
>CAYLLO010000047.1:0-8535 GCA_964384805.1 uncultured Staphylococcaceae bacterium
TTTTGTAAATTTCATAAAACTACTATTTTGAATATATCACAAAACAATCAGAAAATGAGTAAAAATAATATTAAAAAAATTGCTATTATTTAGATATTGTGATATACTAACATTGTGAAATATCCTACAATACGTTGATGAAGATTAGTAGTTTAGAAGATGTTTATAGAAAGCGATTGGTGGCTGAAAAATCGTAACTATTTTAAATGAAGCTCCTTCTGAGTGGAATTAATCATTCCCGCTTGTTAGCGTTAAAACTTTTAAATGAGGTGCATAAAATTATTTATTTTATGAATTAGGATGGTACCGCGATAAATCGTTCCTATTATGTTTAATAGGGACGTTTTTTATTTATGCTATAGAAAAGGAGATTATTGATATGAAAAAATTAAAAGGTTCTGAAATTAGACAAATGTGGCTTGATTTCTTTAAGTCAAAAGGACATGAAATATTACCTAGTGCATCTTTAGTTCCTAATGATGATCCGACATTACTTTGGATTAATGCGGGAGTTGCTCCGTTAAAAAAGTTTTTTGATGGACGTGAAAAACCGACAAATCCTCGTATTTGTAATGCTCAAAAATCAATTAGAACTAATGATATTGACAATGTAGGTAAAACTGCTCGTCATCATACATTTTTTGAAATGTTAGGAAATTTTTCAATTGGTGATTATTTTAGAGATGAAGTATTGACATGGGCTTATGAATTATTATTTAGTGATGAATGGTTTGGCTTTGAAAAAGACTTAATTTATATTACCTACTATCCAAGTGATATGGATACTTATAACAAATGGGTATCTTTAGGAGTTGATCATGATCATTTAATTGCATTAGATGATAATTTTTGGGAAATTGGTGAAGGTCCATGTGGTCCAGATACGGAAATATTTTACGATAGAGGCGTAAAATATGATCCTGAAAATATTGGTATTAAAATGTTAAAAGAAGATATCGAAAATGATCGTTATATTGAAATTTGGAATATTGTATTTAGTCAATTTAATAGTAAGTTGGGAGTGCCACGTAGTGAATATAAAGAATTACCAAGTAAAAATATTGATACTGGTAGTGGTTTAGAACGTATGGCATGTGTTATGCAGGAAGTTGAAACTAACTATGAGACAGATTTATTTATGCCTTATATTGAGTATTTAGAAAAATATACTAACATCAAATACACCAATCAAATGGCTTTCCGTGTTATTGTTGATCATATTCGTAGCGTTACTTTTGCTATCTCAGATGGAGCATTATTATCTAATGAAGGCCGAGGATATGTGCTTCGTCGTATCTTAAGAAGAGCAGTTCGTTATGGTAGAAAACTAGGGATTAAAGAACCTTTCCTATATAAGATGGTAGATTTAGTAGTGGAAAATATGCGAGATTTTTATCCTTATTTGGAAGAAAAGAAAGCTTTAGTTAAAAAGTTAATTAAAATTGAAGAAGAAAATTTCTTAAAAACTCTTGAAAATGGAGAAAAGAAATTACAAGAAATTATTGAACATTTAGATGGTGATACAATTAGTGGTGCAGATACTTTCTTATTATATGATACTTTTGGTTTTCCAGTAGAACTTACTATTGAAGCTGCATATGAACATGGGGTAAAAGTAGATGAAGAAGGGTATAAAATAGCTTTAGAAGAACAAAAAAAACGTGCCCGTAAGAGCCGCAATGTTGAACAATCAATGAATGTCCAAAATCCAGATTTTTTAACCTTTACTAGTGATACAATATTTGTGGGATATGAAACATTACAATATGAGTCGATTGTTGTTGGTCTATTTAAAAATGGTATAAAAACTTCTTCAACGAATGGGAATTTTGTTTTAGTTGTTAAAGAAACACCTTTCTATGCGGAAAGCGGTGGACAAGCCGGTGACCAAGGTTTAATCTATTTAAATGGACAAGAAATTGAAGTTTTAAATACTTTTAAATTACCTAATGGACAACATGCAATGGTTGTTGATTCTAAAACAATTGAGGTTAAAGTGGGAGATGTAGTTTTATTATCAGTTGATGCCAATTATCGTGAGGATATTAAGAAAAATCATTCAGCTACTCATTTATTAAATCAATCATTGCGTAATGTTCTTGGAAATCATGTTGTTCAGCAAGGTTCACAAGTTACAACTAATCGTTTAAGATTTGATTTTAATCATTATCAAAACTTAACTGATGAAGAAATTTTAAAAATTGAAAAATTAGTTAATGATGCGGTAAAACATGGCTATCCAGTTAATACGATTTTGACATCTATTGAAGAAGCCAAAAAAGCTGGAGCTCAAGCTTTATTTGGAGAAAAATATGGCGAGGTTGTTCGTTTTGTTGATATGGAATATAGTAAAGAACTATGTGGTGGTACGCATGTTTTAAATACCAAAGAAATAGGACGTGTGGCAATTGTTAGTATTGAATCTAAAGGATCTGGTATTTTTAGAATTGAAGCAGCCACAGGTAATCACGTAGAAACAGAAATTAATATAGCGATTTCAGGACTAAATGATAATCTTAAATTACTTACTGAAAAATATGAAAATCTTAAAAAAGCATCTTTTAAAGAAGGATTTGAAATTAATTTCCCAACTTTACAAACTTATGAATTAACATACAGTTATCAAGATATTTTAAACAAACGCAAAGCTTTAGAAGAGGCTAGTGTCATTTTAAAAGATTGTGAAAAACGTTATGAAGTTCTTTATCGTGAAAAAAATTCATCTAACTATAGTGGTTTTATGACTAATAGTTTTGTAATTGATGATGTAACTTTTGTAGTCCAAAAGGTTGAAAATATCGAAGTAAATGTTTTAAAAGATATTATTGATAAAATTTCTGCTCCTCTTGAAAAAGTTGTAGTATTCTTTGGTGATGTGATAGATAGTAAAATTGTGTTTATTGCTAAACAAAAAAATACAACATTTAATTGTGGAGTTTTAGTTAAAGAAGCAGCGATAATTACTGGTGGTAATGGGGGAGGTAAGGCCGACTTCGCACAAGCTGGTGGTAAAGATGTTGATAAAATAGATGAAGCATTAATTGCAATTAAGAATACTTTAGGATTATAATATGCGTTATATGGGGTTAGATTTAGGCAATAGAACTGTAGGTATTGCTTTCAGTGATCCTATGGGTATTATTGCTACTGGATATGAAACTTACAGATTTAATGAAAAAGATTTGCAAAAAGTTTTAGAATATGTTAAAATGCTAGTGGTTGAAAGAAAGGTAGATAGAATTGTATTAGGACTTCCTAAAAATATGGATGGAAGTTTAGGGTTTCAAGCAGAATATGTAATGAATTTTAAAAAAATGCTGGAAGATGAACTTGCAATAGAAGTAATTTTGGTCGATGAACGTCTTACCACAACGCAAGTAACTAGAGTTATGATTGATGCAGATTTAAGTCGTAAAAAACGTAAATCTCAAGTTGATAAACTTGCAGCAGTAGTAATCCTACAATCTTATCTAGATTCTAAAAAATAAAAAAGGAGAAGAGAATATGAGTGAATTAAAACCTTTAGACCAACAATTAACAATAATTGATGAAGAAGGTAATGAAATTTTATGTCAAATTTTATTTACTTTTGAATCAGAAGAATTCAAAAAAAATTATGTGTTATTCTATCCTCTAGAAGGTGAAGCCGAAGAAGATGATAACGTCACTGTTATGGCTGCTAGTTATGAGGAAGGTGAAAATGGTATTGGAGAATTAAAAGAAATTGAAACTGATGAAGAATGGGATTTAATAGAAGATGTTCTTGGTCAATATGAAGAACAATTCGCTGATGATGATTGTTGTGAATGTGAGGCTTGTGAAGGTGATGATGATGAATGTGATTGTGGATGCCATTGTCATCATCATGAAGAATAGATGTTAATAATTTAATTGTTAAATAGTATTTCTTTGTATCTTTTTAATCCATTTAAATTTAATAATATTGACTAAAATAATTGGATTTAATAATAATAAATTTACTATTAGTTAAAGAAACTCACGGAAATACGGGTTCAATAAAATCTTTTGTGATTTGTGATAAAATAAACATTTTAAGACAAAGGATTTTACAAGTAATCACGAAAGAAGAATAAATAAAAATGCTCCCGTTATATATACGGAAGCATTTTCATATGTCCTACTATAAGTTTTAATAATTATTATTTTTTAATTTGTTTCGTTTTTTTGTTAATAGTTATAATTTTATATCTGAATACATTAATATTAGAATAACTGAATCCAATTTGATTAATGTTTTTGTATTGGTTGATAAAAGAACCAATCTTCTTTAGAATGAGTATTAGCAATTAATAATTTAGAATATCTTTTTAAAGCATTAGCATAAATAAGTTTATCTTTTTCTTTAGTTTTTAAACATGTTTTCATAATACGAATTCTAATTTTATTAAAAGCTTCGGTAGATAATTTAATCCAATGGAATCTATCGGCAATATGAATACTTTTCCAAAAGAGATTCTTACAGATAGTTCTATAAGACTCAAATAGGTCTGTAACGACATATTCGACCGAAAAACGCTCATTTTTGTAGACTGAGCAACATTTGATTTATTAGCTATATCTTTAAATGATTGTTTAGTAGTGGTTTCTTTGATAGTAGATTCTTTTAGTTGATTAGAGACGGTATAACCATTAGACACGATGGAAGTAGGTTGATTAAAAGTTTCACCGCATTTTGGGTAAGTGATAGTATCGATTTTTAATTGTTCTAAGAAAATAAAATAAGTATTATTTTCGAAATCAATCTTTTTAAATTTGATACTATTATTATCTTGAAAATTGAGAAGTTTTATTATATAATCATAGTTGTTCATACAGTTCCTTTTTCTTTAATAGTACGGCAATATTATTATAATAAAGGATGAACGAAAAAGAAAGAGTTTGTACTTTTAGAAGTACAAACTCTTTTTATATCACAAAATTACAAAATCATAAATGATTTTACAGAGCCGAAATGTGTGAGGTTTTAATATTTATTTTTCATAAGACATAATAATATAATCGGCGAGATCATCATATATTGTTCCAATTTGTTCATCATTTTCGTACAAACTAGAGTGGTGGATTGGACGATTGATAGGTATTTGACAAATTAGCTCGACTCCTAAAGAGGTGGCTACCATTGTTCCTCCGCCTTCTCCAAATAATTTTTCATTTTGATTATTAGCCTTATTATAGTAATATGACATATTTTCAACAACTCCTAAAATATTATGTTCTAGTTTTTGTGCCGCGTATCCTGCTTTAATTGCTACATGAGATGCACTAGGGTGTGGTGTTGTAACTAATATCATTTTGGCTTGAGGTACATAAGATTTAATATCAAGCATAATATCACCAGTTCCAGGAGGTAAATCAATTAGCATATACTCCATTTTTTTGTTCCATGCTACATCATAAAAGAAGTGATCTAACATACTATGTAACATTCCTCCTCTCCAAATAACTGGTTCAGAAGGTTGGGTAAAAAATTCGGTGGAAATGGTTTCGACATTATCTTTCACAAGAGGTGTAATTTTTCCTTCTTCGTTATATCGTGGGTGTTCAGAATGGTCGAATTCCATAATATTGGGAATGCTAGAACCATAAATATCGGCATCAATGATTCCCACTTTATGACCTTTTTGGGCCAAATGATATGCAATGTTGGCAGCAACAGTAGATTTTCCTACACCACCTTTACCACTAATAATTCCAATAAAGTGAACACTGCTGTTAACAATGCTATTAAATTGACGATGTTCTTCGATTTGTAGTTTAATACCTTTATGACCTAAATCAAGTTTTATTAATTTAGTGATAGCTAATTTTAATTCTTTTTCTAATTCTTGATTTTTTTCTCCCATTGCGATAATTAAAGTAACAAGATCATTTTCTTCATCATAACCGATATGTTTGATTCCTTCGGTATCACCTAATGGTTTGTGTAAAGATGGATCAATTATTCTTTCTAATTCTTTTTTAATTCTATTAATCATTATTTTATCCTCCATTTAATTATAATTTGATAGGTACTTTAAATTCTTCATCATAAATATTTTGTTTAGTCAATAAGCAGTATAATTTGGTTGCCTTTAATTCGAACACTGCTGTTGCATTAGTTTCGTTTTTTAATGACGTTTTTAGATTGTTTTTTAGATTTTTAGGCAAAGTATTAATATATTTTACTCCTTTATTATTAAAACCTAAAATTCGATAATATTCATCGTTCGAATTATAATTTTTATCAATATTCAATAAACTGGTAATAAATAATCGCATAAATCTAGACTTAGTATATCGTTTATTACATAATTTATTCATACAATCTTCAAGATTTTTTCCATCTAAGTTTTTTATAACATAATTTTCTATGCCCTCGGTTGCTAGATGTATATTATTTAATTGTTGATTATCGATTAAAAATTTGTATTTAATTAAATTATATAATAAGTTATAATCAATAGTATTTAAAATATTTTGATTATATGGAAGATATTTTGAAATATCTTGCTTATTAAAAAACATTTTTCTTAAAGTATAAGCACTTTGAAATTCTGAAGAAGTATTTTTATAAAAATTATCTATTCGATTAACTGTATGAATTGTTACATCTTTTTTTAAAGTTTTTAGGGCTTTTAAATATTGTAATCCCAATGTGAAATTTGGTTTTTCCAAATATGTCAATAACTCATCATCATTGGTAATCATTTTAAAAGCATTAGTGAAAGCATTTTTATAACTATCCTTATTTTGAATACTTTCAACAAATTTTTCTTGAAAAAAAGTACTTTCAGAAATCTCAAATATTTTATTTAGTAGATCAATTCTTCCATCTTCTAATCCAAAGGCTAAATCTGTTATGCCTAATTTTGTTAAAATTTCAATACAATGATAAGCGAAAAAATCAGCACTATTTAAGGTTTTTGAAACTGGTAATTCCATAACGATATCTACATGATTTTTTAATATAATTCTGGTTTTATCAAATTTTGATAATAGAGATGCTTCTCCGCGCATAGTAAAAGAAGTGCTTGTTACCACAATAACAATATCTGCTTTACTTAATTCGATAGCTTTTTCAATAAAATATTTGTGACCTGTATGAAAAGGATTAACTTCTAAAATAAGACCTAAAATTTTCATGATACTTCCCTCTGATAATAAGTATATCAAAAAACTAAAAAAAATTCCATTAAAAGTGTTTTTTATTACAAGAAAAGACAAAATATTGTTTTCTAATAAGTATAATATTAATAGGGGGTATTTATGGAAAAAGTTTTAGATTTATGTGAAGAACGAGATAAAAATTGTGCTGTAGTAATAGATGATGAAAATAGTATAATTGGCCAATTAATCAAAGAGACATTAATTAATCAAGTAAGACGTAAAAAATTAGATTATACAATTTTAAAAACTAATATAGATGATGGACAATTCTTAATAAAAGAGTTTGCTTTAAAAGAGTTTCCTTGTGTGCTTTTTTTTAAAAATCAAAAGTTAATTAAATTAGTTACTGGCTTTTCTTACAATGATTATCACCATATTTTAGTAGCTTAATTATTTATTTGTCAAATAAATTTACTTTTATAATAAATATTGATATAATATGCAGTATGAGACTAAAATTATTGAATAAGTGGACTATTAGTAGATAGTTTAAAATGAAATAAGATAATAATAACTTATTTAAAGTAAAAAATTTTTTTAATGATAAAATGATATGTTTATTTAAAAGGTTTTGTCTCATATTGAAGTATTAGTAAAGAATTTACTAGATAATTATATAAAATATTTTAGGAGTAATTTATGGATAAAAGAAGAATTGGTGTATTTGATTCAGGTGTTGGGGGACTTACAACTTTGGAATATTTAAAAAAAATGTTACCTAATGAGGACTATGTTTATTTTGGAGATTTTAAAAATAACCCATATGGTACCAAGACAACATTAGAATTACAAAAAATTTTAAAATATAACATTGAGCTTTTAATGACTAAAAATGTCAAAATTATTGTTATTGCCTGTAATACAGCAGGTACTCAAATTAATTATTTAAAAACAATAACGGATATACCAATGTTTGAACCAATTATTACTACTACTAATGTTATTAATAAAATGACTGATATTAAAAATATTTTACTGTTAGCGACTAACTACACAGTTAAGGCAGGATTATATCAAAAGTATTTGAAAGATTATCATGTTATTGGTCAAGCAGCACAAGAACTTGTAAGATTAGCCGAAGAAAATAAACATGATCAAAAAATAATTGATGATATAATGTTAAAATATCAAAATAAAGTAGATATGGTAATTTTAGGTTGTACCCATTTCGGATATTTTGCTAGTGAAATAGAAACAACAGTTAAACCTAAAATAGTAGTTGAAAGTAGCTATGAACTGGCTAAATATGTTGTAGATTTTTTAAAAGATAAAAAGATGCTAAATAATGAAGGTCATTCGAATGTTGAATACATAAAAGGCCCTGTAAAAAATTCTGGGTAAATTAGGTTATAAATCGCATTAAAAATA
>CAYLLO010000048.1:0-8027 GCA_964384805.1 uncultured Staphylococcaceae bacterium
TATCATGCTTATAAATTTAAATTTTTTTGTAAATTTCTAAAAACGTTGACATAAATTTTCAAAAATGGTAAATAGAAATTTACAAACAAGTTGCATTTGCCGGTTGGATGATAGAAATAAAAATAGGTCCATTATGACCTATTCTTATCTATTTATATTTAAATAACTTATTTTACAATCGTTCCTACACAGTTAGGTCCTGCTAATACCGCATTTGATTCATCAGTATCTATATGCATAGCTAGAGCATATGAATCACTAACACGTGCTACAACATCTCCAAAAATTAAACTTCTACCATTACTTTCAATTTTAACAGACACAATGTCTTTATCCTTTACACCAAGCTCTACAGCATCTTTGCTTGTCGCATGAATGTGACGTTTCGCAACGATAACTCCTTCTTTAATTTCTAAAGATCCACATGGTCCAATAATGATACATCCTGGAGTTCCTGCTAAATCTCCTGATTCTCTAACCACAATTGGTAAACCAATACTTCTTGCGTCAGTCGCACTTAATTCTACTTGCGTTGCCTTACGATAAGGACCTAGAATTGAAACTCCTGGTAAACTTTTTTTAGGACCAACAATTTCCACTTTTTCATTACAAGCATATTGTCCTGGTTGGGATAATTCTTTTTTAATGGTTAACTCAGCATTTTCACCAAATAAAACTTTAAAATCAGCTTCTGATACATGTACATGACGAGCAGAAGTTTCAACAATAAATTCTTTTGCCATAATTAATATTTCCTTTCACTAATATACTCATATATATTATACCTTATATAAGCCTTTTTGTCAATTTAACTATCTTTGTAAATCTTTCTAAATGTTTATTATATCTTTTATATTTATCTTCCGTACTATATCTTAATATCCCATCAAAAGTATTATTATGTAGACTTTCTTGCTGTATTTTTTGTCAAATTTTTAAAAATAAGGTATAATAAAGATAAGTTTATTTAAAGGAGTTACTTTATGAATTTAGGAATTATTTCTTTAGGTTGTGCTAAAAATTTAGTTGACACCGAAATATTTTTAGGTTTGGCCAAAGAATTCAATTTAAACATTGTTAATAATTTTAAACAAGCAGATATTTTAGTCGTTAACACCTGTGGTTTTATCGAAAGTGCCAAACAAGAAGCTATTGATACTATTTTAGAACTTGTTGAATATCAAAAACAAGGTAAAATTATTATTGCGATGGGATGCCTAGTTGAACGCTATTTAGAGGATTTAAAGAAAGAAATCCCAGAAGTTGATTATTATATTCCAATCAAAGATTATCCTAAACTACATAAGATTTTTGAAGAAATCACCAACAACCAAGCTACCACAACTTTTGATTGTGCCACTAGGGTTATTTCTACCAGTCCCAATTACGCTTATTTAAGAATTTCTGAAGGATGTAATAACCGATGTTCTTATTGTGCTATTCCTTTAATTAGAGGTAGTTTTCGAAGTAGACCATTTGATGATATTATAATGGAAGCAAAATACTTAAGTAGTAAAGGGATTACGGAACTTAATGTTATCTCGCAAGATACATCACGTTATGGTAGCGATATTAATTCTAGTTTAGCATCTTTACTTGAGGCATTAGCCAATTTAAATAAATTTAAATTGATTAGAGTATTATATTTATATCCTGATGAAATTACACTTGAATTATTAGAAGTAATGAAGAAACATGATTCAATCGTTAAATATTTTGATATTCCAATTCAACACGCCTCTAACCAAATCTTGAAAGCGATGAACCGCCGAGGCAATCAAGCGTTAATTACTAATGTTATTAATCAAATAAGAACGATGATGCCTAATGCGATTATTAGAACAACTTTAATTGTTGGATTCCCAGGTGAAACAGATAATGATTTTCAAATATTAAAAGACTTTGTGAAAAAGACCAAATTTGATCGCTTAGGAGTTTTTAAATATTCTGATGAAGAAGATACTCCAGCTTATGATATGGATAACAAAATAGACGAAGAAACCAAAGAGATACGTTTTAAAGAAATTATGCAAGTTCAATATTTGGTAACTCAAGAATTAAATAAAAAACTAATTGGACAAACTTTTGAAGTTTTAGTTGATCATTATGACGATAAAAAGCATGCCTATGCATGTCGCAGTTTTAGAGAAGCTCCTGATGATGTTGACGGATATATTTATTTAAAAGAAAAGGTTCTTATCGGAAAGTATTATACTGTTGAAATTACCAATATTAAAGATTATGATTTAATAGCTAAATTAAAACAGAAGAAATAATTCTTCTGTTTTTATTATTAGTTTGTACCTTCTAATAGAGTTTTCTTTTAAATAATAAAACGGGACTTTACACAGTTTCTCATAAGGATATTAACTGTGTATTGGCGGTGCTCGGTGTTGTAATGTTAATTATAGTTTCAGATATTTTTTATCATTTCCGCGACCCACGACCTTAATCAATCCTTCGTCACGCATTTGTTTTGCGAGAGTGAAAGCACGTGTTTTCTTTATCCCGAGAAGTTTTTGAATTTCAATTTCCGTAATTTGACCGTTTTCTTCAATATAATCACGTATTTTCTGCATTTGTGCTGTAACAACGGTTTCGCTTTCTTTTGGTATCGCACAATTCATGTTAGGCAAAATAATTTTAAAGGTGTTTGATGTTACTTCTATTCTCGGCTGTTCGGAACAGCTTGCATACAGATTGTATATCCTACGAATACCCGTACCGTAGGATTCAACCAAATGCAGACGGTGGAAAATATTGGCAAGATTTTTATTTCTCGACTGTGAAATACCGCTGCGAATATCATCAGGAGAAAGCCCCGGCAGAAGTCCACCTATTGATATGAATTCCATTTCCTTATCATTGACGTTGATAATAATACTACCGCTAAAGCTATAATCACGGTGTACGAGTGCATTGAGCAATGCCTCGCGCAGAGCCTCCTCGGGATAATCGACCTTTTCGATACGTTCAAGTCCTTTGAAAGTTGCTACCGTTTTGTTGCAGAGAGCAAGATATGCGAAAGTGTCATCAAGCTGTTCGAATATTGAACCGCCGAACTCTTTGCTGTCACGGAACTTGGTATTTTCCTCGTCTGCAAATACCGCCACTTTTATGGTATGCGTACATTGATCGGAAATAATGAGTGCAAGGTTGCTGTATAGATCATCAGCTTGAGTAGTGATACCAAGTGTGCGGTATTTAGTTTTTGAAAATTCGATATTGTAACGTTTAAAGGCTTCCTTTGCGTTCTTGAAGGTAAGCTCCTGTTCCATAGAACGCATACTTTCAAATGTATCGCCATCCGATTCCTTGATCATCGCTCTGATTTGTTCGGGAGAAGCAGACACAGAGGATGTTCCTTGACGAACAAACACACCGCTCGACTTTAATCCTTTTGATTTCAGATAATAAGGCTTATACGAACCTTCTCCCACGGTGATACGTACCACCTGCTTTTCTTGAATGGTGTATTTTACAAACATAGTTACATCAGGCATAATTGCATCACGAATGCCATTTGTAATGCGTGTATAATTTTCGTCCACATTATCTATACCTACGGCATTTCCGTTGTTATCGATTCCTATGTAAATCACGCCACCGTCCGTATTTGCAAACGCAATAACCTCTTTATAAAGCTCGTCTGTGAATTGTAACTTAAATTCAATATTTTCGGTTTCAAATGTCATAGTGACACCTCCAATAATATGTTGATTATATTATATACCTAATATTCACTTTTGTCAAGTGAACAAAGTGAATGTTCAGCGAATTTTCACTTTTTAAGTTTATTCAGCAGATAAAACAGTATACTTTTTCAACATCAGAAATGCCCTAGCTCTTTTATTTGTTTACTGAATAGCCAGGGCATAAAAAATGTAGTACAGACTCTCGCCCATATTACATTTTCTCTTGGATTTAACTTAATATCCTTATGAGAACCTACCTTTTGGGCCCCGCTTTATTCAAGTTCAAAGGCCCCCGTATATAATTGATAATAAGTACCTTTTTGTTCTAATAATTGTTCATGACTTCCACGTTCAATAATTCTACCTTGTTCTAAAACCATAATCACATCTGAATTCATAATTGTTGATAATCGATGAGCAATTACAAAGACGGTTCTACCTTCCATAAGCTTATCCATCCCTCGTTGAACTATTGCTTCAGTTCTAGTATCAATGGAAGATGTTGCCTCATCTAGAATCATTACTGGTGGATCAGCAACAGCTGCTCTAGCAATCGCAATCAATTGACGTTGCCCTCCTGAAAGATTAGCTCCATTATTAGTAAGTAAAGTATCATATCCTTCTGGAAGTCTTGTGATAAAGGTATCTGCCCCTGATAATTTGGCGGCCGCAATACATTCATCATCTGTTGCTTCTAAATTACCATATCTAATGTTATCCATAACGGTTCCTGTGAAGAGGTTAGTATCTTGTAACACTATTCCTAGTGATTTTCTTAAATCACTCTTTTTTATTTTATTAATATTTATTCCATCATAACGAACCTTTCCATCCGCAATATCATAGAATCGATTAATCAAATTAGTAATCGTTGTTTTACCTGCTCCCGTAGCCCCAACAAAGGCTACTTTTTGTCCAGGTTCAGCATAAACTGAAACATCATGTAAAACAGTTTTCCCTTCAACATAACCAAAATCAACTTCGGTTAACCTTACATCTCCTTGTAAAGGCGTATAAGTTAGCGTTCCATCTTGATGTGGGTGTTTCCATGCCCAATGACCTGTATGTTTATTAGTTTCAAGAAGATCACCATTTTCTTGTATTTCTACATTAACTAAAGTCACATAACCAGCATCAACTTCTGGCACTTCATCCATTAAACTAAATACACGACTTGCCCCTGCCGCCCCCATAACAATTGAATTGATTTGTTGGGAGAATTGATTAATATTACCAGTAAATTGTTTTGTCATGTTTAAGAATGGTACTACAATACTAATACTGAAGGCCGCACCACTAATACTAAAGTTTGGAATATTAGTGGCAAGGAATATTCCTCCCATTACCGCAATAACTACATATAAAACATTACCAATATTACTAATTATTGGACCTAACATATTGGCATAAGCATTAGCTCGATAACTATCTTCATATAAAGCCTCATTTATTTTATCAAAATCAGTTTTAGCTTCTTTTTCGTGGCAAAATACTTTAACAACTTTTTGTCCATTCATCATTTCTTGAATGAATCCTTCAGTTGCCCCAAGAGCTTTTTGTTGGCGAATAAAATATTTTGCGGAACCACCACCAATTTTACCAGATACAATTAACATAATTGCCACACCTAGTAAAACTATTAATGTCATCCAAATACTATAATACAACATAATTCCAAGTACGCATAAAACAATAACTGATGATTGAATTATAGATGGTAAAGACTGAGATACTAGTTGTCTTAAAGTATCTATATCATTCGTATAATAACTCATAATATCCCCATGTTTATGTGTATCAAAATATTTGATTGGTAAATTTTGCATTCCATTAAACATTTGACGTCGCATTTTACATAAGAATCCTTGGGTCATATATGCCATTAATTGCTCTCTTGTGGTAATCGCAATAATGGATAATATATATAAAAATGCAAGTAAAATAATTAAAGGCTTTATTTCCAATATTGCTTCCGCCCAATTAGTCGTTGGTTGCCATTTATCAATCGCATCAATTACTTTTTGTAAGAAAATTGCCGGAAGGGTTGCGGTTACAGATTGGAATAAGATACATGCAATCATTATTGGAGCAAGTACTGGGTAAGATTTAAAGAAATACTTTATTACTCTAAATAATGTTCCTTTATCAACTTTTCTTTTAGGCATTGTTGGCATTTTCAACACCTCCATTTGTTTGTTGGTTATATACTTCTTGATAAATTTTACAAGTTTTAAGCAATTCTTCGTGTTTACCAATCGCATCAATTTTACCATTTTCCATTACGATAATCATATCAGCCTCTTCAACTGATGTAATTCGTTGGGCAATAATAATCTTAGTCGTTTCAGGAATAAATTTCTTAAATCCAGCTCTAATTAATGCATCAGTTTTCATATCAACAGCGCTTGTAGAATCATCAAGAATTAAAATCTTAGGTTTTTTTAACAATGCTCTAGCAATACACAAACGTTGTTTTTGACCGCCTGATACATTGGTTCCCCCTTGTTCAATTTTAGTATCATATTGCTCGGGAAAACTTTGAATAAAATCATCTGCTTGAGCAAGTTTACATGCTTCAACTAATTCTGCATCTGTTGCCTCTTTATTCCCCCAACGTAAGTTTTCTTTAATAGTTCCCGAGAACAACATATTTTTTTGCAGAACCATTGATACACTACTTCTCAAAGTTTCAATATCATAGTCTTTTACATCTATTCCCCCAACACATACATCACCTGTTGTAGTATCATATAATCTTGGGATTAATTGAACAAGTGACGATTTACTTGAACCAGTTCCTCCTATAATACCTACGGTCATTCCTGAAGAAATATGAATATTAATATCTTCTAAAGCATAACGTTTGGCTTTTTCAGAATATTTAAAACTTACATTATTAAAATCAATTGAACCATCTACAACTTCCATAACGGGATTTTCCGGATTGTGTAAATCTGGTAATTCCTGTAATACTTCACAAATACGTTTAGCTGATTCGCTAGACATAGTAAGCATTACATAAATCATTGATAACATCATTAGTGACATTAATATTTGCATACCATAAGTAAGCATTGCTGAAATTTCTCCAACATCAATTTGTGTTCCCCCTGATGAAATTGATAATTTAGAACCTACGAATAACACAAAGACCATATTAAAGTATAAGCAAAATTGCATTAAAGGTGTATTCATAGCTACAATACGTTCAGCTTTGGTAAAATCTTTTCGAATATTTTCAGCAGCATTCCCAAATTTTTCTTTTTCATATTCTTCTCTTGCGAAACCTTTAACTACTCTCATTCCCCGAACATTTTCTTCAATTGACTCATTTAAATTATCATATTTTTTAAATACACTTCTAAATGCTGGCATAGCCTTTTTAGCTATCAACAATAATCCACAAATCAAAATCGGAACAATAATGACAAATGTTGTGCTTAATGCTCCCCCCATAATATATGCCATAACAATTGAGAAAATAAACATCAATGGACTTCTAACCGCGGTTCTAATAATCATCATAAACGACATTTGAACATTAGCAATATCGGTTGTCATTCTAGTTACTAAAGATGTTGATGAAAATTTATCAATATTTGTGAAAGTAAAATCTTGAATTTTTTTAAATACATCATGTCGTAAGTTTTTAGCAAATCCTGCTGACGCTTTTGCACAAGTGAATCCCGCAAGGCCGCCACAAGCAAGGGAACAAATCGCCATTACGACTAGTATTACCCCTATTTTACAGATTTCAGCAACTTCGGCGCCGGTTTTTATTTTATTAACTAAAGAAGAAGTAATGAAGGGAATTAAACATTCAATAACTACTTCTAAAATAATAAAAACTAAAGTAAGGAAGGCAGGCTTCTTATACTCACGAACACTTTTAGCTAGTTGTCTTATCATAACACGCATCCTTTCTATACTATACATAATATTTAACAATTATTTATTATACCACTTTTTATTAAAAAATTCAACTACCAAAAACTGAAACTTTTATGAATGTGTTTATTTTATGATAATGTCCTGAGTTTTACAGTTGTGTGGCACAAAAAAAAGCGGATTTCGTTTGAAATCCATCTTTTATTTTTTATTTACTTTATATTTTACTTTTTTTAATTTTTTATTAAATTCATTTATTTTTATATAACTAAAAAATCATTTCTTGTAATGTCTTCATTCTTATCTATCTTTGTAGTTTGGTATGTTATATTATTTATACTTTTTGTATTTTCATAATCATAATTACCACTAACACTTTTATTTTTTAACCTAAACTCCCGTAAAAAATATAGTATACAAAAATAACGTAAAAAACAAAAGAAT
>CAYLLO010000049.1:0-6722 GCA_964384805.1 uncultured Staphylococcaceae bacterium
TTCGCTAAAGATATTTTTGAATATAATCAGCGAAAAGGTAAAATGGAATATTTTGCTGCTAATCTGGTGTATAATACAATTTATAATAGACATTTATTATTAACTGATAATTTTCCTCACACAATGATTAAAACAATTAATGATGCTTTAAAATCAAAAGACCCGATAGAATTAGATAAATTAGAAGCTTGAATTGATAGTTCTTTAGATTTTGATAAACTTACAGATATGATTCAAATTATTTATTTTATAAAGTTGGTTTTTACTATAATGAATTATTACATTATACAATTCAAGAAAAAGTAAAATTCGTGAGTATCTTAAAATAATGTATTTGATAGGTAATGAATATCACAAAGTTAAAAATCCTAAAACTAAAGAACTTTATAATAAGAAGGAATTAGATGAGTAGTTATGACAAGAGTAAGTAAGAAACCTAAAGTAGAAAATATAGGTCATAAGAATGCTGTTATCTATGCAAGATACTCATCATCATCGTAAAGTGAACAATCTATTGAAGGACAATTAAGGATCAATACTGAATTTGCTGAAAAGAGCGGATACACAATTATTAATACATATATTAATAGGGGTCATGAGTGGTAAATCTGATGATAGACCAGCATTTTAAAAAGATGGTTTATGTAATGAATACAATGGGGCAATTGCTTATGAAAATGTAAATTCACTTATTATTATGCCCATTTTTATACATGACTATGTATACATCCGTTTTTAGATGGTAATAGAAGAATGAGTGGACTTTTGATAGCTTTGATTTTATATCGCTCTGGTTTATATGTTGAATAACACATATCTTTAGAAGAGAAAATAGTTAAAAACAAAAAATGTATTATAATGATTTTGAAAAATGTATCAATATTGATCAAAAAATTAATTATCTATTTCAATGGTTAAGGCTGCGATAAATAAGCAAATAGTAAATTTAAAAAATGATATAAGGAAGAAGTGATAATATGACAATGGCAGAAAAGGCACAAAAATATTTTTTAGAAGGATATACATGTTCGCAAGCGGTTGCTTTAGCATTTGTTGATTTAACAACCTTAACTAAAGAAGATATGAGTAAAATTTCCTTACCACTAGGAGGTGGACTTGGAAGACTTAGATTAACTTGTGGCGCAATAACAGGGGCATCATTGATAATTGGTTTGTTATTTTCTGAAAGTGAAGTATCAGAAAAAAATAAATTAAGTATTTATGAAAGAGTAAGATTGGTTGCTAGTCGCTTTGTGGAAAAAGAAAAGACGTTAAATTGTCAGGAATTACTAGAATTTGCCAATTTAGAAGCAGAAGTTGGTGGAACACCAGAAAAAAGAACAAATGAATATTATCAAAAAAGACCTTGTGCAAGAATTGTTTTTTTGGCTGCTGATATTTTAGAACAATATTTAAAAGAAGAGAACATATTATAGTATATATTAATAACATAGTGAGAAGTTTATGAACAAAAAGATAAAAAATACGGATTTTTTGGAAGGACTAAAAAGTGGTGTACCAATTGGACTAGGGTATTTATCGGTTTCTTTTACTTTTGGAATAATGTCCACTAGTTTAGGACTAAATTGGTGGCAAACTATTCTTATTTCGATGACAACTTTAACTTCAGCTGGTCAGCTTGCGGGAATTGGTATAATGGTATTACCTGGAATGTATATTGAAATGTTAGTATCACAATTGACAATAAATATTAGATATGCCTTTATGTCAATATCTTTATCACAGAAACTTGATTCAAAATTTAAAGGTATTTTTAAGTGGTTATTGGGATTTTTTATTACTGACGAAATATTTGCTTTGGCTATATCTAAAAATAAGATAACTCGTTCTTTTTTCTTAGGTATAGGGGTTGCCCCATATATAGGTTGGACAATTGGAACTTTGGCTGGGGCCATTCTAGGCAACGTTTTCCCAGAATTAATTATGAATGCTTTGTGTATTGCTATATATGGAATGTTTATAGCTATTATTGTTCCAGTATGTAAAAAAGAGTTTAAAACACTGATTGTCGTCATAATAGCCGGAATACTAAGTGTATTATTTTATTATCTACCATATTTAAAGGGGATTACAAGTGGTTTATCAATTAGCATATCTGCAATTGTTGCGGCAATAATTGGAACAATTGTTTTTCCCAAAAAGGCGGAAGATGAAAATGAATGTTAAAGAATTTTTTGTATATTTGTTGATAATGGCTGGTTCAACTTATTTAATAAGAGTAATCCCTTTTATTATTATTCATAAAAAAATAACTAATAAATATATTAATTCTTTTCTTTATTATATACCATATACAGTTTTAACAGCGATGACTTTTCCAGTCTCTTTGTATGCTACTGGTCATATTATATCGGCCGTATTAGGATTGATTTGTTCTTGTTTTGTTTCTTTAAAAGGGAAAAGTTTAACTATTGTTGCGTTAGTTTCGAGCGGAGTAGTTCTTGTTTGCGAAGTATTAATAATGTTATTTAATTAAAAAATAAAAAGCTTTATGCTATAATGAGGCCAAAGTAGGGTAAGAAAATTAACAAAGATTTTAATCAAAGACGATAAGTGATTAATTGGAAGTATTATAAAATGATTAATAATATAATTAAGGTTCTAGAATTATAGAACCTTTTTATATCCTATAATTTACAACAAAAATAGGAAAAAATCGTTTAATATATTAACAAAAAATAAAAAAGTAATACGTTTTCAAATTTTTGTTATATCAATAAAACTTACAACTTTTATAATTTGTGCTATAATAATGATATGACATTTTAAAGAGGAGATGTATAATTAAAAGTATGATTTAATTATACTAGGTAAACACATGATTATTGATTTAAATAAATTACCAATAAAAACCATGGTTAATTTTAATGGAGGAGAAAAAGAATTAAGTGCTCATATGTTTATAGACGAAGGGGGCAATAAAATTTTCTTTGGAAAATTAACTCCTGGTGCATCAATTGGGTTGCATACACATGAAACTAGTTGTGAGATTATTTATATTTTAAAAGGTAACGGGAAAGTGTTGTACGATAATGAAGAGTACAAATTATCGGCAGGGCTTTGCCATTATTGTCCTAAAGGACATACACATAGTTTAATTAATGATAGCAATGAAGATTTAGATTTCTTTGCTGTAGTACCAATTCAATAGGAGGATGTATGAATAATCTTGTTCAAATTGCTAAAGAAATTAGGATTTTAACTTTGAAATGTATTTCATCAATCGGGGCAGGGCATATTGGTGGTAGTTTGTCAATAGTAGATGTATTAACTTCTTTGTATTATAAAGAAATGAATATTGATCCTAAAAATCCTAAAAAAGAAGGTCGTGATCGTTTAGTTGTATCTAAAGGACACGCAGGGCCAGCAGTATATGCTACTCTTGCTCATAAAGGATATTTTGCTGAAGAGAAATTGTATACTCTAAACCAATATGGTACTGACTTGCCATCACATTGTGATATGAATAAAACTCCTGGAGTTGATATGACGACTGGATCTTTGGGCCAAGGTCTATCTTGTGCTATAGGCTTAGCATTAGGTTCAAAAATTAAAAATGATAATGCGACTATATATGCTATAATTGGAGATGGGGAATCTCAAGAAGGTCAAATATGGGAAGGGGCTCTTTTTGCTAGCCATAAAAAGTTGGACAACTTAATTGTTTTTTTAGACTATAATCATATGCAATTAGATGGGTATTTAGAAGAAATAAATGATTCAGGGAACATGATAGATAAGTTTAAAAGTTTTGGGTTTGATACTTATTCAATTGACGGACATAATATTGAAGAAATATGCCATACTATTGAAAAAGCCAAAAAAGTATTTGGTAAACCTCATATGATTGTTTTGAACACTATTAAGGGTAAAGGGGTATCATTTGCGGAAAAGGCGGGACCTAGTTGTCATAGTATGCCGATTTCTAAAGAGACTTTAGAGAAAGCTCTTGAAGAATTGAAATAAGGGGGCTAAAGGAATGGAATTTAGACAAGCGTTATGTAACACCTTAACTGAATTAATGGAAAAAAATGAAAAAATATGCGTAATAGATGCTGATTTAGCAAAACCTAATGGAACATTTCCGTTATATGAAAAGTTTCCTAATCGCTGTTTTAATGCGGGTATTTCGGAAGCTAATATGGCAAGTGTTGCGGCGGGACTTGCGGCATATGGGATGATACCTTTTATTGTAACTTTTACTCCATTTGCAAGTAGGAGAATCTGTGACCAAATAGCGGTATCGATTGCTTATGCCAAACAAAAGGTAATCATTATTGGTACTGATCCGGGTATTACTGCCGAACTTAATGGTGGAACACATATGAGTTTTGAAGATGTATCTGTATTAAGGGCAATACCTACAATGTTGATATATGATGCGACAGATGCAAATCAACTTTCTCAAGCAATACCACAATTAATCGCTTATGATGGGCCAGTTTATGTGAGAATGCCTAGAAAATCTCGCCCTGATATATATAAAGAAGGGTATGAATTTAAATTAGGTAAAGCTGATATTGTAAAAGAAGGGAAAGATGTTACAATTATTTCTACAGGCACAATGGTCTATGAATCACTTGTTGCGGCAAATGAATTAGAAGAAGAGGGAATTAGTGCTGAAGTAATTAGTGTTAATACAATAAAACCTTTAGATGAAGAAACGATTCTTGCGTCTATCAAAAAAACTAACAAGGCGATTACTTGTGAAAATCACAATATTATTGGGGGATTATATTCTGCTGTAGCAGAAATGCTGTGTAAAGAATATCCAATGCCTTTAGAAAGTATTGGAATTAAAGATCGATTTGGACAAGTAGGTAAGTATTCAGATTTATTACGAGCCTATAATATGACACCAAAAGATATAAAATTATTAGTGAAGAATATACTATAGGAGATAAAAATGGCAACAGTACATGGTAAAAAGATTAAATTATTTAGCTTAAGTTCAAATGAAAAATTAGCAAAAGAAATTGCTGATTATGTTGGAATTTCACTTTCTGTTTGTAAAGTTCAAAGATTTGCAGATGGAGAAGTGTCTATTAATATTGATGAAACAGTTCGTGGGCATCAAGTTTTTGTAGTTCAATCTACTAATAAACCAGTAAACGATAATTATTTTGAATTGTTAATTATGATAGATGCTTTAAAAAGAGCATCGGCAAAGACTATAAATGTTATTATGCCTTATTATGGTTATTCTAGACAAGACCGTAAAGCAGCTGCTCGTCAACCTATTTCTGCCAAATTAATAGCTGATTTATTGCAAGCGGCAGGAGCTGATAGAGTTTTATGTATAGATTTACATGCTGATCAAATTCAAGGTTTCTTTAATATACCTATCGATAACTTTAGAGCCTTACCTATTTTGGCTAAATATTTTGTAGAAAAGAAAATAGAGGATGTTGTTGTGATTTCTCCAGACCATGGTGGTACAACAAGGGCTCGCCGTTTAGCAGAAGCATTAGAGGCCCCACTTGCAATTATTGATAAACGTCGACCTCGACCTAATGTGGCGCAAGTAATGAATGTTATTGGGGAAGTAGAAGGTAAAAATGCAATTATTATAGACGATATGGTTGATACAGCTGGAACATTGGTTGCTGCTGTTGAAATGCTTAAAATTAAAGGTGCAAAAGATATTTATTGTTGTTGTACACATCCTATTTTATCTGATCCGGCTATTGAAAGAATTTCTAATTCAGCATTAAAAGAATTAGTTACGACAAACACTATTCAATTGGAAGAATACAAAAAAGAATGTCCAAAGATTGTGCAATTATCAGTTGCGGGATTAATAGGACAAGGAATTTTGAATATAGTTGATGACAAATCTGTAAGTGACTTATTTGAATATATTAAAAAAGAAGAGTAGTGTTTATGGAATTTAAAGAGTTATTTGATAATCGTTTTCCACGGCACTTAAGAATTAGATATCGCAGTAATGAAAAAAGTCAGGTAATTAATGAAAATTTAGCTTATTTATTAAAAATTAATAGAATTGATGCTTGTAAATTTGAAAAAAAATATATAGGCAAAGTAAAAAAGGATGCTGAATATATTGGCTAAAAAAAGATATTAAGGGGCAAAAAAAGCCCCTTAATTATGCTGAAAAAAGTTTTTTTAAAAAAATGAGTGTTTTCTCTTGACAACACAAATAAGTTTTGATATAATATTAGGGCAATGTGCGCAGAGCACATAACAGAATAGGTCTTTGAAAACTGAACAGAACAGGTGGAGCAGGATAAAACTTTATTATTGAGAGTTTGATCCTGGCTCAGGATTAACGCTGGCGGCATGCCTAATACATGCAAGTCGAACGGTGAAGATGACTTCGGTCATCTGATCAGTGGCGAACGGGTGAGTAACACGTAAGAAACCTGCCTTTGAGTCGAGGATAACTACTGGAAACGGTAGCTAAAACTGGATGGGATATACCGAGGCATCTTGGTATATTAAAAAGTCCTGAAAGGGAATGCTTAAAGATGGTCTTGCGGTGCATTAGCTAGTTGGTGGGGTAGAGGCCTACCAAGGCGACGATGCATAGCTGTGCTGAGAGGCAGAACAGCCACACTGGGACTGAGACACGGCCCAGACTCCTACGGGAGGCAGCAGTAGGGAATTTTCGGCAATGGACGAAAGTCTGACCGAGCAATGCCGCGTGAATGATGAAATTCTTCGGAATGTAAAATTCTGTT
>CAYLLO010000050.1:0-6458 GCA_964384805.1 uncultured Staphylococcaceae bacterium
AATAGCTATAATTAAAAATAGAGAGAAATCTCTGATTTAAATTATATACGAATTAACTTAATGATAATGGAGAAATAAGTATTATGGAACAAAAGATTATTTATATTTTAGAAAAAATCCGCCCTTATTTACAAAATGATGGAGGAGACGTGGAATTCGTTAAATTTGAAAAGGGAATTGTATATGTTCGTATGCATGGGGCATGTGTCGGATGTATGCAACTTGATACCACAATGAAAGATGGCATAGAGGCTTTACTATTAGAAGAAGTACCTGGAGTAATTGCGGTTGAACAAGTAGAATAGGATATCATTATGAAAAATGGTGATATTGTATATGGGAAGATTACCAATATTGTAGGATATGGTGCTTTTGTTCAAGTTGATGATTATGATGGGTTAATTCATATTTCTGAATTTTCTGATCATTTTGTTAGAGATATCAATGATTATGTACATATTGGCGACCAAATTAAATTAAAAATTATTGAAATAGATGAAGAAAATAAACGCATTAAGTTAAGTTACAAGCAAATTCATAAAACAAGAGGTGTAAAATGCCGGATCCCTCAATACAAAATAGGGTTTGATCCAATTAAGAAGGCATTACCTATATGGATTGAAAAGGAGCTTAAGAATGAGAAAAATAATTAGTATTTGGATAATTATTGGATGTTTATTTATGTTAGGATCTTGTAATTATAGTAAAGAAGAAAAACAAGTTTTAAAAGAATATGAAAAATTATCAACTAGTGATTTTAATAGCAAATACGAATATTTAAAAGATGAGACCAACGTTTTTGTTTCAATTCGTTATGAGGATTTAATTGAAAAACTAGAAAGTGAGACTTTTATTTTATATGTTGGTGGGGCTTGGTGTCCCAATTGTCAAGCAGCGGTTAAATTCATTAATCTTGCTTCAAAAGAAATGGGAATAAATCAAGTATATAATTTTGATACAAGAATTTCAAGTCTCAAAACTAGTGAAAAAGATATTCGTAATTGTAATAATGCTGCCCAAACTGATTTGTATCGTACGTTAATAAATGCTTTAGGATACACTAATCCTAATGGTAACACAACAGAAGGTACAGATATCGCACGTTTGGCAGTGCCTGCTGTTTTTGCGGTTAAGGGTGGACAAGTAGTAGAGGTAGTAGAAAAAGAATATTTGTATGATGAAGACAAAGATTTCTTGTATATAAATGGTGATGAAACTAATTATAAAGATGAATATCTAACTTTACTAAAGAATTTAATGTTAGCTATTAAATAATAAGCATGAAATTGAGGCGTTAAAAATAAAATGCATTAGGTGATTAAATGAGAAAAAGTGCAGTTTTGTTTTTAACGTTTCTTACGTTTTTTATCATTTGTTTTAGTTTAGGAGCAGTATTCAAATTAATAGGTGCTGGTAATACTCCAAGTATATATATTGATCCAGGTCATGGAGGATTTGATGGTGGAGCAACTTCACTAAATAAAGATACGGTTGAAAAAGATCTAACGCTTCCTATCAGTTTGAAACTTGCTTATTTTTTAGAACAAATGGGGTATAAAGTTTATTTAACGAGAAATAGTGATGTCGCATTAGCTAAAACCAAAACTGAAGATATTCATAAACGAGTGAAATTAATTAATGAATCAAGTAGTATATTATATATTAGTATTCATGCTAATAGTTATCCTCAAGAAAAAGCCAAGGGAGCCCAAACCTTTTATAACGATTGTATAGCAGCTAATCAAGAATTAGCTCAAGCGATTATGGAAATGTTAAAAATCATTGATCCATATAATAACCGTGAAGCTAAAAGTATTCAAGGGAAATATTTGATTGATAAAACGCAAAAAATAGGCTGTTTAGTAGAGGTAGGATTTTTAAGTAATACCTTAGAAAATAGAAAATTAAAAACTGAAGATTATCAAGAAAAATTAGCATACACCATTTTTTTAGGAATAATGAAATATTTAGGTAATAGTGGAGATAATTCTTATGACAGATAATAATAAAAAAATAGATTTAATCATCAAAACTCCTGAAGATATGGAGCGTTTAGGTTTTTGGATTGGTTCAATATGTTACCCAGGGATTGTTTTGGCAATGAACGGAAATTTAGGAGCAGGGAAAACAACCTTAACCAAAGGATTAGGAAAATTTTTAGGTGTAAAAAAGACAATTAATAGTCCGACTTTTACGATTATGAAGATATATGAAGGCAGTTTGCCCTTATATCATTTAGATGTTTATCGTGTTGAAAGTAGTTCTACAGATTTTGAACTTGAAGAATATTTTGATCTTGGGGGGGTTAGTGTTATAGAATGGGCAGATAATATTGCAGAACTTTTACCTAAAAGAACTATTTATTTAACTTTTACGATTAATGAAATAGGGTACCGGTTAGTTGAAGTTACAAGTAGTGATATTGACTTTTTAAGAAAATTAGAAACAGTCGCAGGTGAATATATATGTTGAGATTATTTTTAAATACTTCTAATAAATATCTATATATATGCTTAATGGATGGAATGGTAATTTCTGATGAGGTTTTATTAGAAGGTAATAACAATCATTCGGAAAAACTAATTGATGTTTTAGCCGAATTTCTTCAAAAAAATCAACTTACTATTGATGATATTGAGGAAGTATATGTTGGAAGAGGACCGGGATCATACACAGGGGTTAGAATTGCTTGTACAGTTGCTAAAGTTATGGCTCATATTAAAAATAAAAAATTATATAGTTTTAGTTCTTTAGATTTACTCCTAAGTAATAAACTAAATAAACCGGGGATTTATCAAGTGGTTATGGATGCTAGACGAGGAAATAGCTTTGCGAAAGTCGTCAAAGTTAAGGTTAATGCGGTTGAAATATTATTTGATGAGGCTTTCGTAGAAAATCAAGTGTTAATAGATAACTATGGAGAATACCCAGTAATTAGTTCGGAGGATACTTTATATCGTGTTGATTTGTTATTAAAATTTAATTTAGTAAGAGAAGAAAAAGATATTCACGCATTTGTTCCAACATACTTACGTAGTGGAGTATAAAATGTTTAAAATTCGAAATATTGAAAAAAAGGATCTTCCCACTCTCGTTTTATTAGAAGAAGAATTGCTACAAGAAACAGTTGGAGAAGAAATGTTGGCTGCTGAACTTCATAATCAATTTGCAAAATTCTTTGTGGCAACTTACGATGAACAAGTAATAGGTTATTTAAGTTGTTGGATGGTAGAAGAAACAGTAGATATTATCAATGTTGTAATTGATAAAGTTTATCAACACCGAGGATTTGGACAAGCTTTATTTACCGAAATGGAAAAAGTTGCTAAAACTAATAAGTGTAAAGAAATCTTATTAGAAGTGAAAGAAAACAATTATCAAGCAATTAACTTTTACGCAAAACAGGGCTATGAACCAATAAGTATGCGGAAAAAATATTATCAAGATCAGACAAATGCATTAATAATGAAGAAGGTGATTCTATGAAAATTCTAGCAATTGAATCGAGTTGCGATGAAACGAGTGTTGCCATTGTCGAAGATGGCCAAAAAGTTTTAAGTAATGTGGTTTTTACACAAATTGATATTCATACCAAATTTGGGGGAGTTGTTCCAGAAATTGCTAGTCGTCATCATATTGAAAAAATAACTTATGTTATTGAAGAAGCCATGAAAGAAGCGAAACTTTCATTTGAAGAAATAGATAAAATTGCGGTAACATCACATCCAGGACTTGTTGGATCGTTAATGGTGGGAATCAATGCCGCTAAAACCATAGGACTTTGTTATAATAAAGAAGTTATTATGGTGAATCATATTCATGGACATATATATGCCAATTATTTAGAAACTGATTTTACTTTCCCCGTTTTAGCATTAGTAGTGTCTGGCGGTCATACTGAATTAGTCTTGATGAAAGATTATATGGACTTTGAAGTAATTGGAGAAACCTTAGATGATGCGGTAGGAGAAAGTTATGATAAGGTCGCAAGAGTAGTTAAAGTTGGATATCCAGGAGGACCGATTATTGATAAAATGGCAGCATTAGGGATGCCAACCTATTCTTTACCACATATTAAACTTGGTAAAGATAGTTATGATTTTAGTTTTTCAGGTTTAAAATCAGCAGTTATTAATTTATGTAACAAATTAGAAATGAAAGGTGAAGAACTTAATGCCAATGATTTAGCAGCATCCTTCCAAGAGGCGGTGTTAGATGTTTTAAAAGAAAAAACCATTAGAGCGGCAAAAGAATTTAAAGCCAAACAAATTATTGTTGCTGGTGGTGTTGCAGCAAACAAAGGATTAAGAAAAGTACTTCAAGATGAAGTAGATAAAATTGAAGATTTAAAACTGACTTTTCCAAGTTTTAAATATTGTACAGATAATGCGGCAATGATTGGTGTCGCAGCGTATTTCCAAGATAAATATAAAAAATAGTCGCAATATAAGGGGGTATGAAATAATGAAATATAATATTGCAGGACACATTTGGGAAATTAATTTTACCAAAAATGAAGGAACAAAAAAGTATTTTGAAAGTTTTTTAACAAGCATCGAAGAAGAACCATACCATGTAATTAACTTTTTAATCATTGATTCAATTACACCACTAGCAGAAACTAATAGTGTAGAAAATGGTTTGAAAATGTATGTTAAAGACGATATTAAACTATTTGACATTGTAGATGATAATAAAAAGGTGATGATTAGAGGTAAATATCAAGATAATACCTCAACATTCTACTTTTTAAAAGATTTTAAAGAAATGGATAAATATGAATATATTTTGACATATATGCGTTTTAGTGAAATAATGTCTCAAGAAGGCTTTGTATCATTAAATGCCTCATGTGTAACCATTGGAGATCAAGCATTAATTGTTACAGGAAACGATGAAAGAAAAGTATTTATTACTAAGTGGTTAGAAAGTTTTAACACTTGTGAATTAATTAGTAATGATAAACTGATAATAAGATTAGATAATAATTTCTTTAAAATATATGCTAGTCCATGGAGTGGTCAAATAACTAATAATAACCAAGAATGGACACTAAAAGCAATTTTATTTTTAGAAAAAGCGATATCTAATAAATTTGTTGACATAGATGATGAACAAAAAGCAATTCTTTTAGCTACTAGTTTAGGAATTATGACTGACACTTTAAGTAATGATTATCTTATGCAATTCTGTTTAGATTTAGTTGAAAAAGTAGATATCTTTAAATATAAAGGTAAAATTAATGATATAAATAGCATATTCAAAAAAATATATTTTAGTTAAGAGGAAATATATGTATAAAATAGGGATTTTTACAGATGTACATGGTAATGATTTAGCTTTAAAAGTTATATTAAAAGAGATTAGTAAACATAATGTTGATGAAATAATTTCATTAGGAGATTTGATTGCTATAGGTCCTAACTCTAACGAAGTTTTAGAAATTGTTACTAAACTTGATAATTTTTCTAGTATTCGAGGTAATCATGAAAAGTATTATTTACAAGGTTTTTCCAATCCTTTAAGTTGCACGGAAGCAACTCATCAAGAATGGGTAAAAAAGAGTATTGAACCACAATTTGCATCTTTTTTAGAAAAGACACCTTATCAAATTAATAAAAAAATTGAAGGTGTAAAATTAGCTTTTCTACATTACCCACTTAGAAGTAGAAATCCTGATCATTATGAATATATTGTTCATAATCCTACAAAAGAAAATTTAGATAATCTATTTCAAAATATTGATGCTGATGTCATATGTTATGGTCATGAACATGTAGCAAACTTTACACAAGGTAAAAAACTATACTTAGATACTGGTTCGTGTGGTTGTCCATACCCAGAAAAGGATACAGCAAGAGGATTAATTCTAACCATTGATAAAGGTAAAGTTACTTATGAACAATTAAAACTAACTTATAATTCTGGTGAAATAGTTACTGATATGTATCAAAAAGATATGCCAGAAAAAGAATTTATTTCAACTAATTTCTATCTATATAAAAAATAAGGCTCTGTAAAAAATTTTAGTGCTAAAATCCCTACTTTTTCAAGTAGGGATTTTTGGCCAGATAATAAAAAATTATTTATTTTTTGTCGATAAATTAATTTATCGAAATCAAAGTTAGGGTATTTGAAGTTTGTTAAAAACACAGGTTATAACACAAATTTTTTATGGGTTTATATAAAAAAATAGGGCTGTCAAAAATTCTAGTTAAAATACCCAGAATATTTGACAGCTAACATTTTACCCAGAATTCTTTACATTACTTATAAAAGAAATTTGATTATCTCATAATAAAAAAATCATCTAAAATAGATGACAACATTTTATAAAGGTACACGTTTATGTACTATTTAAAAATAATTTAATACTTAAAATTTTTAGTTAAAAAAATAAAATTATTGTCAACGTTTTTAGAAATTTACAAAAAAATTTAAATTTATAAGCATGATAA
>CAYLLO010000051.1:0-6333 GCA_964384805.1 uncultured Staphylococcaceae bacterium
AAATAAAGTTTTTTACAATTAATTCACACACTTTTTGTTATGCCTTCTTGTATTATTTTTTCTATCATAAGTCTTAGTATGTAGTTTCCTTATAAATAAAAAAAATGTGGTTTTTACACCACACTTATTTTCTAACTTATTTAGTATCTTTTTTAGCCATACTAACACGTTTGTTGAATTTATCAATTCTACCAGCGGCTTGAACAAATTTTTGTTCTCCTGTATAGAATGGATGACATTTTGAACATGTATCAACACGAATTTCCTTTTTAGTTGATCCAGTTTCAAATTCATTTCCACATGATACACAAACGACTTTGACTTTATGATACTCTGGATGAATTCCTTGTTTCATAATGTAACTCCTTCCGCCATGATTTACTTAATCATAGTAAGTATTATCGCTAATATATTATAGCAAAAACGTAACATTTTGTCAAATAAGTCGCTATCTTTTTCTTTAATACTCTGGTTCCGATATATTTTTAATAATTTTGGTACAATATTTTAGTTTTTTTAAATATAATATAATATCTTAAATTATGATTACCTATTTTTAATATTTATTATACCCTTGTTCTTTCATCAGATTATCTAATTTTTTAATTATTTGTGGCCCTTTAAAGAAATTAATAAAAGCTCCTATTGCATATGGAAATATTAAAATTTCTGATAAAACAATAACTAAAATTTTAAGATATATATTCCATTTTCTAATAGGACTTTGTTCTTTAATAATATATCCATCAAAAACATTTTCTTTTTTAGTTGCTTGGTAATAGTAATTACCATATATCTTGCTATGTGTTAATTGAATAGTTATTTCTCCCAAATTATTTGTTTTATTTTTCGTTATATATATATTACGTTCTTTATCAACAATACTAAATTTAGGGGCTATTAAAATAAAAACTCCAATTAAACTAATCAATCCCCCAACTGCCAATCCAAAAGTTCCATTAATAATTCGCATATCTGCCTCACTTGCAAAAGAGGTAATGGCCACTTCTGTTAAAACTATAGCTGTTAAAGCTGAACATAAATTGATTAATTTTAAATTACGATAATAGTGCCCTTTACCATAAGATTTAAATAAACCATTTATTGCTACTCCCATTTCTATAAATGAGATTATGGCAATTAAAATTCCTAGCCGCATTCCATAACTCATAACTTCGACATTACTATAAAGCATTCTTCCCATATATATCGCATACTGTACACCAGCTAAAATAACAAATAAACCGATCATATTATTGTGATAGTTAAATGTTTTTTCACCTTTTTCTTTAATTCCTCGATAACATTCTAATTTACTAATCATAATAAAAAGATTAAGAATTCCTGATACTAAAAAAAATATACCCTTAAAAAAAGACAAAATAAATTTGCCTATGGCAAGTGAAACATTAGAAATAAGAGAAAATTTAGCTGAAAATAAGCATTTTTCTTCAAATGTTAAATTGTAGTACTTTTTTATTAATTTTATCATATTCATCACCATCTACTAATAGTATAAAATAATCTTTTATTATAATATTATTAACCTCATTTAATGATTACATTTATTAAAAATGTATCCGAATTAATAATTAAATAAATTTTATTATATCTGCTATCTATAATTTAAATGTTGACAAAAGTCAAAATTTGACTTTATATATTTTTAGTGGTATAATTAACTATTATATCACTTGCAAACACAAATTGCAATTATTTATAAAATATAGTACTTATGAAATCCTTAGGAGGTGTAGAAAATGCTGAACGGATTATATGAAAAATTGAGTCAACAATCTAATGTAGCAGTCATTATTGTTTCTGTTGCCATTATGTTAATATGTGGTTTCTTTATGACCCGTGTTACTAAAAAATTAAGGCTTCCTAATGTTACCGCATATATTGTTGTAGGAATTTTAATTGGACCTTTTTGTCTTGACCTCGTTCCACAAAATATTATTGAAGGAACAGAATTTCTGGCTGATATTGCGTTAGCCTTTATTGCCTTTAGTACAGGTGAATTTTTTAAATTTTCAAAATTAAAGAATAGTATTGGAAAAGTTGCAATAATTACCCTTGCTGAAGCCCTCGCCGCCTCAGTATTTGTCTTCATTCTTTCTTTTTGGATATTAAATTTAAATCTTGCATTTTCTATCGTTCTTGCGGCATTAGCTTCTGCAACAGCACCTGCTTCAACAATGATGACAATACGACAAACTGGTTCGAAAGGTGATTTTGTTGATACGCTTTTACAAGTAGTTGCTTATGATGATATTGTAGCTTTATTAGCCTATAGTATTGCTATTTCAGTGGCTGTTACTTCTATTACTGGGGAAGCATTTAGTTTTTCTAACATTATTATTCCCATTATAAAAAATCTCGGAGTATTGGCTTTAGGTTGTTTATTTGGACTACTTATGAAACTTCTTATACACCACAAGCGTTCTACCGACAATCGCTTAATTATTGCTATTGCACTCTTATTTGCTTTTTGTGGTATTTGTGCTGCCATGGATATTTCTCCCCTTCTTGGATGTATGTCTATGGGAACAGTTTACATCAATGTATCTGATGATGACAAATTATTTAAACAACTAAACTATTTTAGTCCCCCAATTCTGCTTTTATTTTTTGTTCGTTCCGGCTTATCCTTTGATTTAAATGCTCTCATTAAACCATCTGGATCAATCGGTAACGTGTCATTACTTCTCATAGGAATATTATATTTCTTTGTTCGTATCATGGGAAAATATTTAGGAGCCTTTGTTGGATGTCTTTGTACAAAAAAGCCAACAACAACAAGAAATTATTTAGGGCTTGCCCTTATCCCACAAGCAGGTGTGGCAATTGGACTTGCGGCACTAGGTGCAAGAACATTGGGAGGAGAAACAGGAAATGCCTTACAAACTATTATCCTTGCTTCAAGCGTGTTATACGAATTAATTGGCCCTGCTTGTGCTAAACTATCGCTTTATTTATCAAAATCATATTCCACAAAATTAGAAGATATTGTTCCTTTACAAGAACCAATAGAAGGTGAAAAAACCAAAAATACCGTAGATGAATTAATCGAACGAATACAAATTATTCAAAAAGAACTTGAAAAAGAAAAAATTAATGAGGAAGAGCGTGCATTTACCGAGGCAGCCGAGGAACATTATGATGCCATTTGGGCACAACACGCTCACCTCGTATCAGGAGGAAAGAAAAAATGATAGATCCTATCGCAAAAATACTTGGTGAATGGTCACAAAATTTAAATGGTTATAGTATATTATTCAGAATTTTATTATCAGTCTGCCTTGCGGCTATTATTGGCTGTGAACGTTCAAGCAAACGTCATTCAGCTGGACTTCGGACCTTTATACTTGTGTCTTTAGCAATGACTGTAACAATGATTTTAGATGGTTACTTGATGGTTACAGGTATATATATTCTCTCATGTGCGGGAATTATTGGTGTAGCCATTATCAGTGTACACTCTCTACTTGTGAGCTCTCGAAGTCAAATTAAAGGTTTAACTACGGCTGCTGGACTTTGGGCATGTGCTATTATCGGTCTTTCAGTTGGCGCAGGATATTACACAGTCACTTTAATTTCTTTTGGTGTATTACTTTGCTGCCTTTCTGTTTTTCCTATATTAGAACGCTATCTAAAAAATCGTTCTAACCATTTCGAAATTCATCTTGAACTCAAAAATAGTAGTTATTTAAATAACTTTGTAACAACTATTCGTCGTTTAGGCTTAAGCATTGATGATATTGAAGCCAATCCTGCATATGCAAATTCAGGTATTAGTGTCTATTCTATCGCAATATCTATCAACAGCAAAGAGCTTAAAAAATATAAAACACATACGGAGATTATAGAAGCTCTACAAAGTTTGGATTATATTTACCACATTGAAGAAATGTTATTATAATTACAAACTACAAAAATTATCTTATCCTAAAATGCACCCCAAAAATTGAACACATTAAAAGTGTGATAAAGAAAGGGGTGTTTTTTCTATGCTTATAACTAACTGCAAAATATCCATTAACCAAACTCCTAAAACTATCAGGGGTTACTAGAAGTACATATTATTATTTTTAATCAAAAAAAGAAAGAGATTATTCTTTTGATATAGAAATGATACAAAAAGTGTTTGAAAAAACAAAGAATGATATAGTTATAGACGCATAAATATAGCTTTAAACATATTACAAGAATACAAAAATAATCCCATTAATCATAAGAAAGTATTAGAATTAATGAGATTATTAAAACTAAATAATGTACAAAATATAAAATATGATAGACCAAGCATGTATTAGACTTATAAGTCTATTTTCCAATTTATTATTATAATAACAAAAGAATTAAAATGACAAAACCCTAAACTAATTCTCTGGCCAACGTCACTTGCTCCAAATCCTTATACAAATTAACCCGCTAATATTAATCCTCCAATAACTAACGTACTAATGGCTACATTCCACTAGGATCATAGTAAGAAATCGGATTATTGTAGTAGTAACAATATAAACTTAATCCATTTACTGACTCTGGATCTAGATATTCGATATCATCTGGTGAAATTCATCTACATAATTCAGGTGAATAGTAACGTGAGGATACTAGGTAAAACTCTGTCTCGACAAGACTATCCTATTGCAACTCTGTTTTTCTATAGAAATTAGATATTGTTACTATACTTAACATTTTTACCTGAATCTTTTTTCTTAATTAAACCCTTTTTAAGTAATGATTTTAAAATATTATTGCATTTTGTTTTACCGCAAGATAAATATTTTTCTAAATCTTGTCTGAATATTTCTTTTTTTGTTTTAATAAACTCTAAAGTTTTTTCTTCATCTGAAGATAATGAATCAACTTGAATACAATGATGTTCTCCATCATTTATTGTTATAGTTACCATCTTACCTAAGAAAATTGTCAATTTTGTTCTATCAGGATTAAAACTTTCCTCTATAATAGGTTTACTGTATCCAAATATATTTATTGCGTGTAATATTGTTTGGATTCCAGTACCTGCTCTTTCACCTATTTTAATTAAACTGAAGATTTTTAAAACTGTTTCATTTCTTGGATCAGTATTACCGCCTGCAAATGCTTCTTCAATACTCATTCTCATACTACCAGGATTAGAAAACTCTATTCTATCCTTATATTTTTTAATTACTATTCCTCTTGTACCATAATAATCAGCATTTGATAATGTATTACATAGAGCTTCTCTTAGCGCTTTGTGCATTTCAGTATCATCAACTCTCTGTGCACCTTCTAATTTAAAAGGGATAAACAAATCTTGAATCAATTTGTTATATACTTTAAAAAAGAAATCAAATACGTTTCCGCTCCAATCACCAGATGAAGAGTGAACCCTATCTATCCATCTTATTTCAGGTGTTTCTTCTCTATGATCTTGATAGTCTAAAAAGTAATGACTGAATTCATCAGTAATACGATATTCTTTTCCAAACATTAATAAACCAGCTCTTGTTGGATGCAATACCCCATCAGTACCTTTTTTTGCTATTCCTAAATTTAAATAAAATTGTTCATCAGACATAGTTAAAAATATATGACTAGGATTTGATGCTTTTAACATTTGTTTATAACTTAAAATAGATTCTAAATTTAAATCTTCTAAAGTAAATTCATCTAAACAAGTTTTGTCATTACTTTGAACGTTTGAATCTTTAATCATTAAATCAATTTCATTTTTGGTACAATGATAATCACCTTCATGATTTCTTCTATATGTACCATTATAAACATTATTGTTAATATGCACGGGTTTTTCAAATCTGTTAGCTCTTCTAACTTTTATTACTAAAATAGGAAATCCAGCATAATCATCTATATAAACATCTTTATCAACTAATATATTAACACTTACCTTTTGTGAATTATTTATATTATCCCAAAAACGTTTTTGTAGTTCTAATACTTCACTTTCAGTGAGATTGGCTGATTCAAACACATCTTTTTGTGGTTCATCAATACCCAAAATTATAGTTCCACCATTTGAATTAGCAAATGCACTATAACTTTCCCAAAGCGAATTTGGTAAACCACCTTTAGCTTTCTTAAATTCAATTAAATTATTTTCTTTTAAATTTTTAATATCTTTTTCAAACATATTATCAGATCCTTTGTACCTATATTATATCATTATTATACCCAATTTTCAAGTTTTATACGTTCGAATGTGGGCGTATGTGTTCGAATGTGGGCGAATAAAGTTCGAATATTTTATAACGCATCATCAACCCGAGTTTGCCAGTAATTTTCAATAAATAATTAAATTTTTCAAATATAGGCTTT
>CAYLLO010000052.1:0-6191 GCA_964384805.1 uncultured Staphylococcaceae bacterium
TTTATGGTAATTTGTTCTATTTCACCCCAAAACCTCAAAGGATTTTACAGAACCCAAAGTTGCCAAATATTTTTGGCAACTTTAATTAATTAAATCAAATATATCTTCATTAACCCCTTTTTTTAAGATTTCATAAACTATTCTATCTTCTTGAGCCTTATCAATCTTACGGTGAGCCATATCCCCAACAGCTCTAATAATTTGTCTTATATTTGTTTCATCACTTAAATCCATTCTTTGGACTTGATTTACTAAAGAAAATAACGCTTCTGGTTGAATATTATTTTCTGAAATAAAATTTAAAGCTTTATTCATCATTGTCTAAACACCTCAATACAATATATGAACTAGCTAGGTATTTGTGACAAATTATTTTAAATAATTTACCAAATCATCATAGATATCTATTTTATTAGTTTTATAGAGTATTTTCTGATTTGAATATTCAAAAATTACAAATTCACTATAATCAAAATATATTTTTAACCATAAATTGTTAAAAGATAATGTACTATTTAAATTAGGGATTTTATCAGTATTTTTATCACATATTTGATATTCTAAATTATTAAAATAATCAATTATTTTATCCATATTTTCTTCGCTAATAGTACTTTCTTGATTTAAATTATTATTATATCCGACATAATATATCCATTCTTTTTTAATCAAAGGTTTAATAATCTCTGTCAAAAATAATTCATAATTTTCATCTTTAATAAAATGGTTATCATCATTTTCTGGTTCTTGAATTTGACTATTTCCAGGCATGTCACTTAAATTATCATTTTCCTTCAAAGTCGAATTGAATCCACCACCAATTACAAAAAAAGAAACACTTAAAAACACAATAAATATAGAAACCAATCCCCATATGAAACGCTTAGACATGATGCGTTTTTTATTTATATAAGTATCTAAAAATAACACTTTTTCTCTAAGCAAATGATAATTATCTTTAGCCTCTAATGACCAATTATTAATTATTCGCTTTTTAATTTTCATTTTAATCTTCCTTTCGATATACTTTTTTTACTTTTTTAAGTGCTTCTTGATATGTCCATCCTACGGTACCTATAGGAATGTGTAAATATTCAGCAATTTCACGTTGCTTCATATCATATACTATCCGTAATATAAAAATTTCATATTCTTTAGGATTCAAAACATGTTCTAAATCATATAATAATTTACGCATTTCATTTTTGGCATCTAATTCATCGAGAACCAAATAATCACCATATTCAATTTCTATCTTATGCTTTTTTAGTTCATTTAAAGCAAGATTTTTGGTAATTGTTAATAACCAAGCTTGAAAATAATGTCCATCAAATTTATTTATTGATTGATACATTTTTATAAATGTATCTTGTACTAATTCTTCTGCTAATTCTTTATTATGAACAATTTTAATAGCAACATAGTATACTAAATTTTTATATTGATAATAACAATCTTCAAAAGATTCTTCACAACCTTTTTTTAAACCTTCTATCATTTTACGATTATTCATAGGAAATACCTCCTACAATAATTATACTACTTTAATTTTTTATTTCTTATATAAAACATTTTTTTCTCTTTTTTTATTGGAAAAATTTAATAAATACCATAAATAAAAAAGAATTATGAAATCAATCATAATTCTTCAAATTCTTCTTTTAATGAACGTTTCATTAATTCTTGAATTGTTTTTTTAACATCTTTTTTATCATAAAGCACCGCATAAACTGCATCAATTATTGGCGTTTCAATATTTAATTTTCTAGCCATTTGGTAAGCTGATAAAGTTGTTCTAGCACCTTCAACTACCATTGGAATTGAAGAAACAGCAGCTTGCAAATCATTTCCTTTAGCTAATGAAAGACCTGCTTGAAAATTACGTGAATGATAGGAAGTTGTGGTAACAATTAAATCACCAACTCCTACTAGCCCTGAAAGAGTTTTATAATTAGCTCCCATTGCAACTGCTAAGCGTTCCATTTCAACCAATGCTCTAGTTATTAAAGCCGCTCTAGCATTATCTCCGTATTCTAAACCAGTTAACATCCCCGAGGCAATAGCATAAATATTTTTAAGTGCTCCACCTAATTCCGCACCTATTAAATCCTTAATCGTATAAACTCTAAAGCTAAAATCATTACTAAAAATATTTTGGATAAGTTTAGCAGTAGAAACATTACTACTTGCGGCTGTGACGACAGTGGGCAACCCTAAAATTACTTCCTCAGCATGACTAGGACCTGTTAGTACCACAAAACTATCAACTAGTTTATTTGTTAAAATTTCATAAACAATTTCTGAAACTCTTAATCCCGTATCTGGTTCAATACCTTTACTAGTATTAACAAAAATCTTTTTTTCTGTTAAATTATCTTTTATTTCATTAAGTACTTTTCTAACTACTTTTGTTGGAACACTTAATATAATAATATTGGAAAAGTTTAAAACCTCATTTAAATTATTAGTAGCTTTAACTCCTAATTCTAATTTAACATTTTTTATCTTTGATTCATTAGTATGATTATTATTTATTTCTAAAATAACCTTTTCATCAACATCATATATCAATACTTGATGATTATTTTTGACCAATAAATTGGCTAATGCAGTTCCCCAACTACCAGCACCAATTATTGAAATTCGCATTATTCATCCTTCTTTCTAACAATGATTTTAATTGGAGAACCTTCAAAGTCAAATACTTCTCTAATTTTATTCTCTAAATATCTTTGATAAGAGAAATGCAAATAATTCGGGTCATTTGCAAACATTACAAAGGTTGGTGGAGCAACACTAACCTGCGACACATACGATATTTTTAACCGATTCCCATTAAAAATTGGGGTTTGATTAAGAATTGTCGCATCTAAAATAATATCATTTAAAATATTTGTCGGAACTTTGCGAGTATAATTTTCATATACCTTATTAATTTGTTCAAATAAACTTTGAATACGTTGTTTTTTTAAAGCCGAAACAAAGCAAATTGGCGCATAGCTTAAGTATAAAAAATGAGCCCTTATTTTTTCTTCATAACGTTTCATTGCTTTATCATCTTTTTCGACAATATCCCATTTATTAACAACTATAATACATGCTTTACTATTTTCAAGGGGATATCCAGCAATACGTTTATCTTGTTCTTCGATTTCTTTCGTTCCATCCAAAACAATTAAGGTAATTGCGGAACGTTCTATAGCCTTCATTGCTCTTAATACACTATACTTTTCAGCATTTTCATAGATTTTACCTTGTTTACGAATACCAGCAGTGTCAATAACTACATAATTTTTACCATCTCTTACAAAAGGGGTATCAATTGCATCTCTTGTTGTACCAGCAAGATCACTAACAATTACCCGTTCAGTTCCTAAAATAGCATTTGTCAGAGAACTCTTTCCCACATTTGGTTGACCAATGATTGAAAATTCAATAGTATTAGGATATTTTTTATAATTATGATTAGGTAATAATCGCACTATTTCATCTAGCATATCACCAATACCTATGCCATGTAAAGCACTAATTGGAAAAACATAATCAACACCTAATTGATAAAGTTCATAAACATTATCCATAAATTTAATATCGTCAATTTTGTTGGCCGCAACTACTACAGGTTTTTTACTGCGATGCAAAATATTCATAACATCGCGATCCTGATTAGTAATTCCTACACGACCATCAACAACAAAAAGAATTAAATCAGCTTCATCTATTGCCAATTGTGCTTGAGCTCTTATTTCATCCATAAAAGGAGCATTTTTAAGTTCAATACCTCCAGTATCAATGATACTGAAGGTTTGATCTAACCATTCACATTTACCATATAAACGGTCTCTAGTTATTCCACTTTGATCATCAGTAATAGCCAGATTATCTTGAACCAAACGATTAAAGACGCTTGATTTTCCAACGTTTGGCCTACCAACAATCGCAACTATACCACGATTCATTTTTTAAGTTCACTTTCTAATTTAATTTATCTTTTAAACTATCTCCTAATAAATCAGCAATTGTATTAGTAGGTAATTCTTTTTCTTGTTGTGCATAATACTTATCAAATTCTGCACGTTCTTTTACTGTTTCTAATATTTTCGCACTAACAACAAGTTTTGCGCGTAAAGGATCGCAATCAGTCACTGATACTTCTACTTGAGAACCAATCGGGAATATTTCATCCACACGTGAGATTCTCTTTTGAGAAGTAACTTCATTAACAGGTAAAAAGCCTTCAACCTCTTGGAATTTAACTTTTGCTCCTTTTTCTTCAACTGATACAATCTCAACAGTAATTGCATCTCCGCGACGTACTTTCACAGCCCCCCAAGGATTAGCGACAGTTTGACGATGTGATAAACTTACACGTTTTTTAGTTGAATCGATTCCTATTACTTTAACTGAAATAGTATCGCCTTCCTTAACCTTATTATCTAATTTTTCATTAATTAACCAAGCATATTCACTTCTTGGCATCAACCCACTATATTCATCTGTCAATTTAATAATTAATCCTGCTGGAATTACTTTTGTTACAGTACCATCGAAAACATCGCCAATATGATATTGTTCTTTTAAGATGTCCCAAGGATGATTAATTAAAGCTTTCTTAGATAATCCTAATTTACCATCTTCTTTTTTAATTATTTGTACTTTTACAGTATCACCAACTTTTACATAATCATTAACATTACGAACTAATTTGTGGTCTAATTCATTTCTGTGTAATAAACCTGTTACACCATCTTCTAAAGAAACAATTGCACCGAAATCTAATACCGAAATAACTTCACCCTTAACTACTTCACCAACACTTAATTTTGCATAAGCTGCTTCTTTAGCCGCATGGGCTTCAGCTTTTGCAATTCGTGCTTTCTTATTCATAAGTGCAGTATGCGAAACAGTTACACGAAATCTTTCTACATCAACATAAGTAATTAATACTTCTAATGTTTGTCTTTTTAAACTATATAGTGCTTCTTCACTTAAATCAATATTTTTAGCAGGTAAGAAAATTTTAATATTATTGTATTCTTTATATCTTAGATCAGCACCAGCACGAGTAACACTAATTACTTCAGCAAAAATAGACTCATCTTTTTCTTTTAATTCTTCGAACACTTTAATATCATCTTTGGCAGAATATAATTTTGTTGATAAAATATATAATGGTTTGTCCGATTTATTATCTTTAATAACTTGTTTTACTAAAGCTTTAAAATCAGCTCCTTCATAGTAATAATCGCGTAATTTTTGTCCATCTACATAATCTGCTAAATCATTAGTATAGATTACAGCTTTATTTTCTCCTTCTAATTCAATATAAACCGCTTCTTTTGTTACGTTATTAATAATACCTCTAACTTCTTGTCCTTCAAAAAATTTTACATTACTCATCTTAATAGAGCCCCTTTCATTAACTAAATTAATAATTGTTTTTACTACTTCTTCAATAGTCATATTGGAAGAATCTACTAGAACTGCATCCTCTGCCCTTTTTAATGGACTATTTTCTCTAGTTGAATCCTTAAAATCTCTTAATTTTATTTCTTCTAAAGTTTCTTCAAAAGAAATATTAACACCTTTTTCTGAACGTTCAAGCATCCTTCTTTTAGCACGACATTCAGGAGTAGCATCTAGGTATATTTTTAAATCAGCATTAGGGAGCACAACTGTCCCTATATCACGACCATCCATCACCACATTTTTTGATTCACTAATTTTACGTTGATAATCAACTAACCAACTTCTAACTATACCTATTTTAGAAGGTGTGGAAACATTTGTGGTTATCCCTACAGATCTTATTTTAGTTGAAACATCTTCTCCGTCAAGAAAAATTTTTGTTCCATCAACTTCTAAATTCGTATTACTTAAAAAATTATATGTTTTTTCATCATCGAGGTTTAATCCTAAGTTCATAGCCTTATAAGTAATCGCACGATACATTGCACCTGTATCAATGTATTGAAAATTTAATTTTTCAGCAACAATTTTAGAAATTGTGCTTTTACCAGCTCCTGCTGGACCATCAATAGCTATTTTAAACATAGTTAATCCTCCAAACAATACGATAGACATTATATCACATTCTTTTAAAGATTTCAACTTAATTAATATAGTAAAAATTAAACTTCTGATTGTTTTGTGATATATTCAAAATAGTAGTTTTATGAAATTTACAAAAT
>CAYLLO010000053.1:0-6109 GCA_964384805.1 uncultured Staphylococcaceae bacterium
TCATAGTAATCAACTCCTTTCACATAATTTTTCATATTTTGCTACTTATATTATAGCAAAAACAATTCTAAATGTAAAGTAATTAATATATTTTTTTAATTTATTTTCACAATTTTCACAATTTAGGTTTATTTTCACAATTATCTCCTATAGGTTCAGTTCCCATTGGAACTAAAGGTTCAATTCCCTACGAAAGCAGGTTCGATTCCTTGGTTCTAACCATTTTTGGCTAAAATATCCTACAAAATCAAAAAAAATAAGTCCTACGCAGAAGACTTATCGATTTACTATAATGGGGCGAATGATGGGATTCGAACCCACGAAATGACGGAGCCACAATCCGCTGTGTGCTTGTCATCAAAAAAAATATCAAAATTATTTAAAACTAACTCAATTATAAAACTATTATTTTTGTTTGTCAAGAAAAAAAATAATAAACACTTTTTTTTTAATAAAAAACTATCTTTTCATAAGACTTTTTAACTAATTCATCCGCACAATGTAAATATATCGCAGTAGTTGATATATTTTCGTGACCTAATATCGCTTGTAAATATGGAAGTGGCAAACCATTAGCCAAAGCATTGGTGGCAAAAGTATGCCGTAACATATGCGGGTGAATTTTTTCATTATACTCTTTTTGTATTTTTTGAAACAATTTAGAAATGGAATTAACATTTCTATTTTTAAATAATAAACCTGATACTGAAGTAATATAATTCAATAAAATATTTTTAGTATAATCACTAAAATAAACAACTCTATCAACATCAGTTTTCGTTGTAGTTAATAAAATAGACTTGTTTTTAAAATCTATATTTTCAATCAAAATATTGACAAGTTCTTTACGTCTAATACCTGTATCAATAAGTAAAAATAAAATCAATTTATTTTCTTCAGATAAATTACTTTTTCTTATCCAGGAAACAAAATCTTTCAACTCTTCGCTTGTTAAGTAGTCAAATCTTTTCTTTTTTTGTTTCAACCGCTCTGCTCCTGGATATTCAACATTAAAATAATTATATACTTCTTTCAAAGCTGCTATACGTTTATTAATCGTATTATTTGATAATCCTTTAGAACGTTGAGATAAAATAAACTTAGTTAATTGTTCTGCAGTTAAATTATCTAATTTAATGTTACCTAAAAACTCATAAATCATCCGCAAATGTGATTCATAATACCTAACTGTTTCAATTTTATTTTTCACTTTTTGATGTTCTAAAAAAACTTTTATTGCTTCATCTAAATAATTCATATATTACTCCATATCCATCTACCCACGTAGATTATATTATTTTTATAATTTTTAATCAACTAAAATATTACTGGTAATTTTTACCAATTATTTTCTTTCATCTAAAAAATTCTTCATTACAAACTTAGCCTCTTCAATTTCATCATTATCTAATAATTCTAAAACTAATAACATCGTTTCAAAAAATGATTCAACAATATTACAATTATCACATTTTTCTTTTTCTTCTCCTCTAATCCACATCCACTTACCATTCCAAAAAACATCTCGCAACGATTTACTCAAAAGACCTACAGGGCATTTTGAATCATTATGAATTTTCATAACATCATATTGAGCATCGCATAAACTAAATAACTCTTCGTCATAATCATCAATGTCTTCTGCCTCACCTAATGAATCAACACATAAAAGCGTTCCATCTACATATAAATATTTTAAACCGTTTCGTAATTCTACTACACTACCATTTAACAATAATTCTTTTTTCATTTATAATTACCTCTTTCTTTATTTTTTTTATGCTTTAAAAATTTTTACTTGACTTTATAACTAATATTTGATATAATTAACACGAAGAATTTAGTTGGTTCGCCTAAAAGGCTTGAGCCCCCACGACTTACCGTTTTAACGGGTGGCTATTTTCTTCAAAACCCAGATTATTATTTTCTGGGTTTTTTATTTTTATTAGAATTACCTGTATATGGAATATTAATTCTAGGAGCAGTATTAAAAACATCTTCAATAGTTTGTTTATCTGTTTTTGATATTCTATATCCTTTTATTCTACTCGACAAACTATTTCGCTTTCCAACATAAACTCTATCTAAAATATGAGAATCACTAATACCTTCTTTTGAAGGATCTACATTATGTTGTAACTTTCTACTTTTAACCCTTTTACCATCAATAATAGGATTAGTATTTGAAGTAAAAGTTACATATTCAATATCATTATTTCCTCTTCTCTTAAAATACGCTGGATGATTAGCGTGCGGTATTTTCTTAGTCCACGCAAAGTCAGAACGTTTTTGTTTTCTATTATTTTTCTTCATATTAGTTATTCCTTTCTTATTTATCTATAAAATCTTCTTGTTTTTATTCCTCCCATTCTTTCTTGATAAAAACTTTTAATACACCGTCTAAATCTTCGTACTCCTTAATTAATTTTTCACCTTCTTTTTTAAAAAAATCATTATCAAAATCTAAAACACCTAACTCATCGTTTTTCGCGTTGACTATTGCTCTTTGAAAATCATCAAAATTGATTAAATTAAGACCAATAGCACGATATAGCCACTTTTCAAAAATTGTTTTACCATAAACAATATATACCATCGCAAGCGTCGTAAAAACACTGCGATTGACCCAATCAATTTTCTTATCCAATAACACAGAGGCTTTAGGTGTCACCCTTTGTTTAATACCTGAATAATAATCTAAAAGCCTCATCCACTCCTTAAAAGGCTTTTTTCTTGTTTTAGTAATACCGTTTTTTGTTTGATACTCTTCTAATTCGAAAAACATCACAAAATCAGCTAATACATCCGCAACATATCTCGCAAAAATGCTCATATCCGATTTTTCATAAGCTAAACAAAACACAGCTACAAATTGATGGTTGCGAATTGAATCGCGTGATTGGATTTCGTAGCGAACCCAAAATTTATGTTCTCTAACATAATTAGCATCTTTTGAGCCTCGTTCAGCGTTTTTGTCATAAAACCGAGTTGAAAAATTACTCCCTTTACCAAAATAAATAGTTAGTCCTTTTGTATCATCGTTGCTGCCTGAATAATAAATGTCACAACGAGAGCGGGAACGATACATTTTTTCATCACATTTATTTTTTAAATCAATCAATTTACAAATGTTAGAATGATTATCAAAGCCAGGGTCAAGGCGTGTAATTGTTCCAAAATGATATGGATTTTGACAAAACATAAAAATAGAATACAACTGGCTATCTTTAAACTTAGACATACCATTACCACTGATATTAAGAAAGCTAGAGGCTTTTCCGGAACTAGTTTCAGGGCCGAAAAAGTAAAAATTAATATCTTCAGTTAAAACAATTCTTTTTTTATATCCAAAACGGTTAGAGTCTAAGAGCTCAAAATCAGCGTATTCTTTACCAGGATATATGTAACTAATTAGCTCGTTTAAAAATCCCAAAGATTCTTTTTCCATGCAATAAGAGTTATCCGCAAAATCAATAAAATCAAACGTGACAGATAACCAGTCAATTTGCAGGCAATAAGGGTATTTTTTCGACTTTTGATAATGAGAAATATCTATATTCTGCGAGGGGGTGTTACTATACCCCCTCGCTAATGAGGAAACATCCTCAGTCGAACAAATCGGTAAAGCTATCGGATGATTCACTTTGTTCATCAGCTACCTCCTCATCTTTCGCAAATCGAGACTCTAAATAATAATCATTCTCGGCCTTGGCCTTCATATTCGGAATCGTTGTTGATTCACGAATTGTGCGGACGCAAGCTACAGTTATTATCACAAGCATCGTTACCGCAACAATTGTCAAAACTAAAAAGAGGACTAACCAGTTTTCGCTGACAAATGTAACAATCGAATCAATTGCTTTTTTCATTTTAAAAAATCCTCCTTATTTAGAAATTATTTGATTGAATAATTTAATACGCTTTTCGTGGTCAAACTGAGATATTTCAGCATCAACACTTTTCGCATTCATTTTTGAGTAGTGTTCCATAATTGGAGCATACTCGTATGTATCAACAACACCATAACAATAATATATCGGGAAGTAAAAAACATAACGGTCATAAAGTGTTGGATCCTTTTTACCAACATCATCGGCTCGATAATATGCCCGACATCTTATTCTAATATAGCCTTGTCGTTTTAAAAGTTTTGAAAATCGGTCAATAAAGGCCTCAAATTTTCGGTAAAAACCGCATTTTTTCGAAAACTCAAGTTTTAATTCGTCATAAGGTATTCGTTTAAAAAAAGCTTTAATTTTCAGTCCTCCCGCAATCGGTAAGAATGCTATTTTTAAGATTAAAGATAAAACTTTACGAGTAATTTTAAAATCACCAATCGAATCGTTTCGGTCATAGATTTCCAGGTTAACGTCATTTTGGCGGCGTTCCTGACTGTTGACATCCGTTGCTACTTGAGCAGGGGAGATGTCAAAGCAAGTACCTTTTCCTTCATGTCGTTTTAAAGCTAAATAATCTCTTATCCCACTTTCACGGAGGTCTTTATCCATTGATTTTTCATTGCCAGAATCGATGGATTTTTCGTCGTTAAACTTAATGGTAAAAAAGCCACCTTGATAATTTTCGGTATATTTTACCTTCCGCAAATAGTTACCGGTTGGATCCAGCTGTTTGCCAAGTTTGCCGGATATAAAATTAAACATATACCCTGAAGAGTATAATTCAACACCTCTAAAATTAACAACCCAATAATATTTTAAATAATCTCTCAACATTTCTTTTTTGTCATTAATTGACAAAAAATCGGTATAAAAATAATTAAACATCTCTTTATCTAAAAGTGATAAAGTTACATCAATTGCTTGTTCTTCAGCATATTCTTCTCCTTCCAGGAGGAGATAATTTTCACAAAAATTCTCCTCCAAGAAATTGAAGTTAAAGAAAGGGAGACTAATACGTATATCATTCATTCTCTCTTCAGCTAGCTTATACAAGCCCTCTGTCAAGACAAGAATAATACCTGCAGTTGTGGTGGTTTTACCACTACCTTTGTGTCCGTTAACACTTAAGGTATGTCCTAGTTTTGTAATTGTTGTTTTCATTTCTTCAAACTTATCTTTTAAATATCGTTTTTTTCGATACCAAAAAATAATATAAATATCAAAAATAAACAACAGAACAAACCATATTATTGTTGGAACATTCATTAAAAGTTAACCTCTTTTTGTTTATTTTTCTTATTTAAATACCAAAACAAAACAACGGGAAAACCAATTATAATTAATATCCATTTTAAAACTCTTAATGTCATATTAAATGATTTTTTGAAAAAATACCAGGATATTTTTAGAAAATTTAACATTTTACCACCTTCTTTTTTCTTTTTTTGTTATACTACTAAATATAAGTAGGAGGAACAATATGCTTTTTTTTAATTTATTTAAATTCTTAATAGAAACACACAATCATACACCATCACTAGAGGAACAATATCTAAAAGAAGAATTCCCAAACCAAGTTATTATATTACTAGTAATCATATTATTACTATTAATTTGGTTAGTTTTTAGTGATGGAGTAAACGAATATCGATATCACAAAAAACAAAAAAATAAAATACAACAAGAACAATCCACTAATTACATTCATTGTACAAATTGTGGTCAAAAAAATCCAAAACAAGCTAAATACTGCTGTAATTGCGGAAATCATATCGTTAATCCAAAAGAGGAATAAAACCTCTTTTTTTATTTTCGAGGATTAAAAAATGCATCTAATTCTTCTAATGTTTCATCAGAAGAATCTTGTTTTTTATTCTTCATTTTTTGTTTTTCATTTTTTAAGTAATCATTAAACCAAGGTGTTTTGCTTTTATTTCTTTTCTCATTTTGTTTAGCATACCCTTCAGCTTTTTTTCTAGCTAAATATTTCTCATGGGCATACTTCTTTCGATAAGACGCATCACGTTTATCTTGTAAAGATTGTTCATGTGCATATTTTCTTTGGTAAGATGCATCGCTTTTATCTTGTAAAGATTGTTCGTGTGCATATTTTCTTTGATAAGACGAATCACGTTTATCTTGCAAATTTTGTTCGTGTGCATATTTTTTATCAACTCGTTCGGTTATAAAATCACGGTCAGTTAACATAT
>CAYLLO010000054.1:0-5924 GCA_964384805.1 uncultured Staphylococcaceae bacterium
CTACATTAACTACCAACAATAAAGTTAGTATAATACTTAATAATATTTTTTTCATATATACCTCTTTTTGTAATATAATATTTTTATCTTTTTCTCCCAATATATTTTACTAAAAAAGCCGATTATTGTCAACCCTTTAGGGTTTCATCTTTCTTGGTAATTTATGACTTACTTTTTTTATCTTTTACGCATAATTCTATTTTTCTTACATATAATTAAATTGTATAGGAGGTTCATATGAAAGAACTAAAATCTTTAATCAAAGAAATTACTTTTAAAGAAATATTTTTTCTCATTTTAATCTTAGTTTTATATTTTTTGCCACTATTAATCTTTGGCATTGATTTAAACTTCTATAATAGTTTACAGAAAATAAATGTACCCCCTTTTATCTTTTCCATTGCTTGGACTATTATATATTTATGCCTAACTTTCTTTATTTTTTGGCACTATAAATTAAAAAATACTCCTAATAAAAAGACTTTTTGGACATATTTATTAATAAATTACTTAATAGAATCTTCCTACTTATTTGTATTTTTTGGACTTAAAAATTTGTTCTTAAGTTTTGCTATTTGCTTACTAACTTTTATAACGATTATTCTTGTTGCCTTAGAAGCATATACAAGTAAAAAGCAAACAGTTATTCTTTTAATACCTTATATTTTATGGAGTGCATTCGCTAGTGTTCTAGCAATGTTGATATATATATGGAACTAAGAGGCATTTATCTATGCCTCTTAGTTTTTAATATTCAATGTTCAATTAATGATTATTTAATGATAAACTCAATATCACTTTTGTGATAAAAATTAGAGTTATAGAATGCTTCTAAGACTTTTTCCATATATGTATAATCTTTAGTGCCAGCGGTTTCCATTGATGAATGCATCGCAAGTTGAGCAAGTCCAATATCACAACTTGTAACACTTACCTTACTGCTAGAAATAGCCCCTAGCGTTCCTCCTCCTCGTTGGTTAGAACGATTAGTATAATATTGATAAGGAACACCAGCCTTATTACAAGCATTAATAATCACCGCTTCTGATATGGCATCTGTTGTGTATCTTTCATTAGCATTACGTTTAATAACTACCCCTTTATTCATATATACTTTATTAGTAGGGTCACTTAATTCAGGGTGATTTGGATGTACAGAATGGGCATTATCAGCTGAAACAATAACCGAATCATTTAACGCTTTTAAATAATCTTCTTCGGTTTTTCCTAACGCAAACATAACTCTTTTTAAAGTGTCTACTAAGAAATTAGAAGCTGCTCCTTGTTTAGTTGAGGAACCAATCTCTTCATTATTAAAACAAGCAACAACATTTATAGCTTTATCATTATTTGCCTTTAAAAATCCATATAAAGCAGCACATGTACATTCTAAATTATCAATTCTAGGAGCTAAAATAAACTCATCATTAGGTCCTATTAACGTTGCTGGGGCTCGATTATAAACATATAAATCACTTGAAACAATGTTAGCATCCTTATCTAAATATTGATAAATAGTATCATACTTGTCTTCTTCACTAAAAAGTGGTAATAAATCACATTGAAGATTATATTTAAAACCATTATTTATTTCTGGATTTAAATGTGGACAAGTATTAGGAATTACTAATAAATCTTTATCTATACTTACAATTTTAGATAAATAATTTTCGCCATCTTTAATAACAACTCTTCCCGCAATACTTAATGGTCGATCAAACCAACTAGCAAGAACTGCACCCCCATACATTTCCGTATTTAGAGCTTGAAAAGGGCCTTTAATAATCCCATTGGGTTTTATTTTAAAACAAGGACTATCGGTATGAGTGGCGACTAAATTAAAACGACTAGGACTACCTACTTGGAAAGCTAAAATAGAAGTTTGGTCTTTAATAATATAGTATTTTCCACCTAATCTAATATTCCAAGTTTCATTTTCTAAAAGTTTTTCAAAACCTTTTTCTTTTAATATCGTTTCAATATTTTCTACTACATGATAAGCAGTAATACTTTTATTTAAAAATTCAATTAGTTTTTTCATCGTTATCTCCTAAAACACAAAGTTACCGTCTTTAAAAATTTGAACTATTTTACCATCATGAGTAACTCCTGTTACTTCCATATCACTACTACCAAACATAAAATCAATATGGGTATTAGATTGATTACTTCCTAGAGCCTCGAGTTCTTCTTCGGTATATTTTTCAGCCTCTTTTAAATTAGTTGAAGTATATGATGCCCCAAGAGCCAAGTGACATGAAGCATTTTCATCAAACAAGGTATTGTAAAATAAAATATTCATATTTGAAATAGGTGAATCATAAGAAATTAAGGCAACTTCTCCTAAGCTTGATGAACCTTCATCAAATTCAATTAAACTCTTTAAAGCCTCTTTTTCTTTTTTAGCATCATACGCTACTACTTTACCATCTTGAAAATCTAAATAAAAATCTTCAATTAGTTTTCCTGAATAGTTTAATGGCATAGTCGCAACAACTCTTCCATTAATTTTTTTATTATGTGGCATACAAAAATTTTCTTCTGTCGGGATATTAGGGTTAAAATAAATCCCTTTTTTAGAGTATTCCCCTCCACCTGCCCAAAGATGATTTTCAACAAGACCTATTTCTAAATCTGTTCCCAAACTATTTTTAAAATGAAGTGAAACAAAGTTGTATTCATTTAATTTATCATTTCTTAAGCTTAATGTTTCGTTGTGTTTATTCCATTCTTCAAGTGGATCATTTTCTTCAGTAATACGTGAGGCATTAAGGATAGCCTCCCATAAAGCATCAACTGCTTCAGTAGGTGACAAATTAGGAAAAACTTTTTTAGCCCAAACCTCATTAGGGCAAGCAACTACACACCATTGGCCTTCATTTTCCATCGTGTATTTTCGAAAAAACTTCATTTTAGGCATAATTTCACGATTAGCTATTTGCATACGCATAGGATCTACACCAGCCATAATTCCTGGTTTAGGGGAAGTTATCGATATACTTGCTGCCCCATTATCAACAATATAATGTGCTCTAGCTACCGCCCAATCTGGTAGTTCATTTAACGTTTCTTGAGAGGCGTAAAGTTGTTCTTGTTTATTTACCTCTACATCACTAAAATTAACCATTACTTTTTTAGAATTTTTTAAATAGGCCTCTTTCACAATATATTTTACTAAAGTCGCTGCCTCAAGCGGAGCATTTACAACCAGCATTTGTCCGTCTTGTAAATTGACACCAGCCTCAACAATTACTTTAGCGAATTTTTCAATTAATCCTTCTTTCATAATATCCATCCTTTCACTATAAGTATACCACAAAATTCCCACTTATAAAAGTAAAAAGACCAAATAACACTTTTTTAAAAAAGATTATCATCATTTTTTTATTATATATGTAAAAAGATATAATCTTAAAATAAAGATTATATCTAAAAATTGCATTTTTTATTTACTTTTTCATCCACTTATTAGATATATGATTTAAAAACCATGTAAACAAACAAATAATTCCCATTGCTATAAAGATAGCTAACATCCCTTTCCAAAGAATCTCAATGGATAACGAAAGATCAATTTTTGTTAATAGATTAAACATATCTTACCTCCTACATCATTCCGGGAACAAGCCCTAAAATAACTCCACCAGCTATTACTGAGGCAATTTGACCTGCTACATTTGCTCCGGCTGCATGCATTAATAAGTGATTAGTTGGGTCTGCTTCAAGCCCAACTTTTTGAACAACCCTTGAAGCCATTGGAAAAGCTGAAATTCCTGCCGCTCCCACAAGAGGATTAATCTTTTTCTTGGAAAATAAGTTAACAATTTTCGCAAGCATAATTCCCCCGAATGTATCAAATATGAATGCCGCAAGACCTAATCCCATAATCATTAGTGTATCCCATTTTACAAAGTTTTCTGCTTTCATACTAAATGAAATGGTAATACCTAGTAATAAGGTAATTACATTAGATAAATTATTACTTGCTGTTTCTGCTAAAGTTTTTAACACACCACATTCTCTTAGTAAGTTACCAAACATTAAGAAGCCTACAAGCGATACTGATGCTGGGGCAATAAATCCGGTAATTATTGTTACTAAAATTGGGAAAATAACTTTGGTTGTTTGGGAAACAGAGCTTGGGTTATATTCCATCCTAATCATCCGTTCTTTTTTAGTCGTACATAGTTTCATAACTATCGGTTGAATAATTGGCACTAAAGCCATATAACTATATGCGGCAACAGCAATTGCGCCAACATATTTACTATTTAATACTTGAGAAACTAAAATAGCTGTAGGTCCATCAGCAGCACCAATCATTCCGATGCTGGCTGCATCATTAATGGCAAAATTAAGTGGAGTTACATCACTAATAAGTTGTGCTAAAATAATGGTTACAAAAATGCCTACTTGAGCAGCTGCACCAAAGAACATTAATTTAGGTTCTGCCAAAATAGGACCAAAATCAATCATTGCGCCAATACCAATAAACAATAATAATGGTAAAGCCTCACTAGCTTCAATCCCTACTTCAAATAACCATGAAATAATTCCGTGTGCTTCAACAGTACCTCCAATAAGTTGATCAATAGCCCCTGACAATGGCAAATTAACTAAAATTGCTCCAAAACCCATTGGTAGTAATAATGCTGGTTCTAAATCTTTTTTAATTGCCAAAACTATCAAAAGAACACCAATACCTATCATTAATATTTGTTGCCATGTTACACCCGCAATACCTTCTAATAAATACTCCATAAATACTTCCTTTCTACTTTTACAGCTTTCTCTATTCTAACATAATAAGACCAAAAAGTAAATCAATTTACTTATTTTGATTAATTCATCCATTTTCTAGCAAAAAATAAAAAAAGACGACCTACTGATAATTAAATCAATAGACCGCCTTGGTCGTAATTATGATATGATTATTAATGAGTGGCAAGATATTACCAAAGTTATTGATGCTGATATCTTTGTTATTGACTTTCCTTTACTTGATACTAGAGCTGAAAGCAAAAATCTTGTTGATAAATTTATATCTGATATTGTATTACAAATCTTAAGTTTTGTGGCACAAAATGAAAGAGAAAATATTAGAAAGCGACAAGCAGAAGGAATTAAAATTGCAAAAGCTAATGGTGTTCATATGGGACGTCCTAAATACAAGTTACCTGATAACTTTACAGAAATTGTAAATAGATATCATAATAAACAAATAACTAATATAGAAGCTGCTAATATATTAAATATGAGCAGATGGACTTTTCTTAAACCAAGGGACAAATAATTTCCTAACGCACAAGAGGCTAAAGCAACTCTGCCCTAGCCAACTTTTTATATCCAGATTCTATCTTTGCCAATAACAACAATTTCATGATTTAATAATAAGTCCTTAAACTTTTTACCTTCTATTTCACAATTTTCTAACAAATCATAAATATCAGTGTACCATCCAACATAATGAACTTCATTAAATGATAATTCGCCTTGAGGCAATGTTAAATCTATTAATGCAACCTCATATTCACATTTAAACAAATCCTTACCAACAATTTTTGAAAACTTTCTTTTTAGTTCTTCATCTTCCATAGGATACCTACAAAGATGATAAGTTTTACCATTATATGTAAAATCCATTCCTTGATTTGTCTCGAATTCTTCATTTTTATCGCGCAAATATTCTCTTATAAAATCATTAATATCATCATAAATATCTAGTGCTTCATATGCTCCATCTTTTATTCCCATGTTACACTGTACCTCCTTTCTGTAATCATTATAACAAAAAAAGTACTCACTTGTGTTGTTAAGAATTAGGGATTCTTACATGAACACAATTGGGTACTTTTATTTTAACATTTATAAAAATGTTTAAACTTGAAACTATTAAAACACTTAAACAACAATCTTACTGGAGA
>CAYLLO010000055.1:0-5623 GCA_964384805.1 uncultured Staphylococcaceae bacterium
ACTCGAACCCTGGACCCACTGATTAAGAGTCAGTTGCTCTACCAACTGAGCTAAGAATGCATATGCCTATATATTATACAATAAAATGGTATAAAAAGCAAGTTTTTTGATAACTCTAAGATGGAGGAATGGTATGAAAAAGATAATCAAAATATTATTTAGTCGATTTGCTATAATTAGTATCTTAATTATTGTGCAATTTTTACTATTATTTTCGGGAGCATATTACTTATCAGAAAGTTTTTTCTACATCTCCTTGGGTTTAAATGTTTTAAGTGTTATATGTTTATTGATAATTATTAATCGAACTCAACCTCCTTCCACAAAAGTTCCTTGGGTTTTAATAGTGGCTTTGCTACCACTTGGGTGTTTAATATATGCTGCATTTGGGTTACAAATGATGCTAAGTAATAAAAATAAGAAGAAATTTCATACTTTAAATAATGTCGTATCACGTTATTATTTTGAAAGAAATGAATGTATTTTGGAGTTAGAAGAAATAGACTTAGACCTTGCTAATCAATCTAGATATATTAAAAATTCCTCTGATTGTCCTTTGCATCATAATACGAAAGTTAAATATCTTTCAAGTGGTGAAGAAACTTTTAAATTAATGATTGAAAAGTTAAAAGATGCTAAATATTTCGTTTTCTTAGAATATTTTATTATCGAAAAAGGAATATTTTGGGATACAATTTTAGAAATTTTAAAAGAAAAAGCGCAAAATGGATTAGATGTTAGAGTAATGTATGATGATGTGGGTTCAATTAGTAAATTACCACCCAAATATTATAAGCAATTGGAAAAATGGGGAATTAAATGTGTGGCTTTTAATAAATTTGTACCCATTGTTTCGGCTATTCATAATAATCGAGATCACCGAAAAATAATGATTATAGATGGAGATCAAGCTTTTAATGGAGGAATGAATATTGCGGATGAGTACATCAATGAAAAAAAACTATATGGACATTGGAAAGATAGTAATGTTTATTTATATGGAGAAGCGGTAAAAACATTTACAACAATGTTTTTAGAAAATTGGAATGTATCTCGTCATACGGATGATAATTATGATAAATTTATGCCTAATTATTATGAAAAGAAAGTTTATCAAAATGATGGCTTTGTTCAACCATTTGGAGATGGACCAAGACCAGTATATGATGAACGAATTGGAGAAAATGCTTATTTAAATATAATTAATAACGCTAAAAAATATTTATATATTACTACGCCTTATTTAATAATTGATTATCATATAATTCAAGCTTTAAGACTTGCGGCTTTAAGAGGAGTAGATGTACGAATAATTACTCCGCATATTCCAGATAAAAAGATCATTTTTTGGTTAACTAGAAGTAATTATTTACCATTAGTAGAAGCGGGAGTAAAAATCTATGAATATATTCCGGGATTTATTCATGCTAAAAGTTTTGTATGTGATGATAAAGTGGGAGTTGTTGGAACGATAAATTTAGATTATCGTAGTTTATCACATCACTTTGAATGTGCAACTTGGATTGCATATTCCGATGTACTAAAGGATATCAAAAGTGATTTTTTACAAACGATGCTAGTGTCAGAAGAAATAACTTTAAAAAAATGTAAAAAAATCTCTTATCCTGCTAAACTACTAAGTAGTATTTTGGGATTATTTGCACCACTATTATAAATAATTGATTACCAACATTTAGAATTAGCAGATGCTAATTCTTTTTACTTTATTTATAAAAGTTTTTATTGTATAATAAAAGTATATCACAAATAAAAAATCGTGATACATCTGAACTCATCGTTTAATATTTTAGTTTAGATTATACACGAATTATATACGAATAAAGGTTGATAAATATGGAGTATAAGAGGAAAATATTATGCCAAAAAATAAGAAAAAAATAAAAAATGTTAGAGCTCCTAGATGGACAGCATTTCTCTTGACGTTTGCATCAAAAATATATTTAAAATCATTTTATAAAGTAAAAGTTAACCGAAAAGTATTGAAGGAACAAAAAAGAGGTTGTTTTTTAATTTATAATCATTATTCGAATAAAGATCATTATTTAACTTCTTTAGCGGTTAATTATCGAAGAGTAAATTATGTCATTAGCGGGCATTTCTTTTTTAATAAAATTTTATCTATTGCTTTACCTTTAGCTAAGGCAATTAAAAAAGAACAATTTAAACCAGATTTATTAGCTATTCGTAAAATGAGAAAAGTAATTGAACAAAATGGAATTGTGGCAATTGCACCAGCAGGACAAGTATCAGTTGATGGGACACCAATTTATATTTCACCAGCAATTGTCAAATTAATTAAAATGTGTAAAGCTGATGTATTAGCGTTAAGAATTCAAGGAAGTCATTTATGTTTTCCTAAATGGCGTTTAGGTAAACGTAAATGTCAAATTACTATGTCTTTTGATAAAGTTATAACTGCTGAAGATTTGGAAAAATATACGGATAATGAAATTTATCAAGCAGTTGTAAATTCAATTGCTGTTGATGAATATGCTGATCAAAAACAATTAATGCGTAAAGTTAAAGGTAAAGATCGTATTAACGGACTTGAAAATTTATTAATTAAATGCCCTGCTTGTGGAACGATGTTTAGTCATAAAGTAGAAAAAGGTATTATGTCATGTTCACATTGTCATAATCAAGTAATAATGGATGAATATGGCTTATTACATGGAGTAAAAAAGAAAGATGTTTGTTTTGAAAATGAAGCTTTATGGTATAAATATCAAAAAGATGAGTTATCTAAAGAAATGTCAAATCCTCAATTTTCATATTCAGCGAAAGTTAGAATGTCAAATAACTTAAAAAATGAAAAAGTATTAGAATACGTCAGTGATGGGGTAATTACCCTTACTAAAGAGCGTTTCTATTATGAAAGTGATAATTATATAAAAGAATTCAATTATGATTTGTTAATACAATTGCCATTTTCAATAAGCCCTAATAACCGAGTATATTTTGAAGTGCCAGATAGCGAAGGAACATTTAGTTTTTGTCCAATTGAAGAGCGCCAAGAAGTTATTCGTTTTGTTCAATATATTGATATTATTAATTCACAACGTGAAAAATAGGAGTTTTATAAAAGATGAAAGCTGTATTAAAACCACATGAAGAAATGCGTATATTAGAAGGACATCCTTGGATTTTTCGTAATGAAGTTGCCAGTATAACAGGAGATGTTAAAGGCGGGGGTATTGTTGGCGTATATAGTAATAGCGAAATGTTTGTTGGGCGAGGTTATTTAAACTTTGCTTCTAAAATTTTAATAAGAATTTTGACATATAAAGTAGATGAAGTAATAGATGAAGCCTTTTTTGAACGACGCATTACTTCAGCCATTAAGTTGCGTAATGATGTACGAGGTAATGCCTCTTGTCGTTTAATCTTTAGTGAAGCCGATTATTTACCAGGATTAATTGTTGATCGTTATGGTGATTACCTAGTAATAGAAATTTCAACGCTTGGAATGGATTGTTGGCGTGATACAATTGTCAAAATTTTAAGAAAAATTCTAAATCCTAAAGGAATTTATGAACGTAGTGATAATAGTAGTCGTAAAAAAGAAGGTTTAGAACCTAAACTGGGTTTTGTAGGTGATGAATTTGATACGAATATTGTAATTGTCGAAAATGGTTTTAAAATGTATGTTGATTTAGCTAATGGTCAAAAAACAGGTTATTTTTTAGATCAAACTGAAAATCGGGCTAACCTTAAAAATTATGTATCTGGCAAAAAAGTTTTGGATTGTTTTTCACATACGGGAGCATTTGGAATTCATGCTGCTGGATATGGGGCGAGAGCGGTTACATCAGTAGAAATTTCTCATTTAGCAGTCCAAAAAATAAAGGAAAATATTGTCTTAAATGGTTTTGATAATATTAAAGTTATAGAAGATGATGCTTTCCATTATTTAGAAGAGGCCTATAGTAATAAAGAACGTTTTGATGTCATTATTCTTGATCCACCTGCTTTTACCAAAAATAAAGATACAGTTAAACAAGCTTATTTAGGTTATCAGAAAATCAATACCTTAGGACTAAAAATGTTAAATCCTGGTGGTTATTTAATAACTTTTTCATGTTCTGGAAATATGACAGCGGATTTATTTTTAGAAATGTTAAAAAATGCTTCTGTTAAAGCGAAAAAACAAGTCCAATTAATTGAATATCGTATACAAACCAAAGATCATCCAATGCTTCTTGCTAATATGGATACTTTATATTTAAAATGTGCAGTAATAAGGGTGTGTGAATAATGCGTAAAGTGACAGGGAAAATTTTAACTTATGATACTGAGTTTAATGGGATATTAAAAGATGATAAAAATGTTTATAATATTCCGAATGTTATTTATAATGAAATAATCGAAGTTGATGTTGAAGGAAAACCATTAAGACCTAAGGTTTTAGAAAAATCGCCTAATCGTATTACCCCACCATGTGAAATTTATTATCAGTGTGGGGGATGTAAATTACTTCATATAAAATATGATGAACAATTAAGAATGAAGACTGAACTTGTAAGAAAATTATTTGCTGATTATTTTGGTAAAGGGGCACTAGTTAATCCTTGTTTGGGAATGATGAAACCTAGTAATTATCGAAATAAAAATCAAGTAGTTTTTGGTAATCATCCCAAGGAAAAATTAATTAGTGGGTTTTATGCGGAAAATTCTCACAAGATTATTCCTTTTAAAACTTGTTATATTCAAGATGAAACAAGTGATAAGATTGTGGGAATCATTAAAAATATTTTAATTAAAATGCACATTAGTGCTTACGATGAAGATCGGAAACGAGGACTTATTCGCCACGTAATGGTAAAGAGAAGCTTTAAAACCAAAGAAACAATGGTTGTTGTAGTAACAGCTGAAGAAAATTTTCCAGGTCGGAGCAATTTTGTGAAAGCGATTATTTCTCAATGTAAAGAAGTAACAACGATTGTTCAAAATATTAATATGCGTTCAACTAGTGCGGTACTTGGTAATAAAGAAAACATTTTATATGGTAAAGGGTATATAATTGATGAATTATGTGGTAAGAAATTTAAAATTTCTTCAAAATCATTTTATCAAATTAACCCGTATCAGACTGAAGTATTATATAATTCTGCACTCAATAATGCAGGTTTAAAAGTTACTGATACTATTTTAGATGCATATTCAGGAGTTGGAACTATTGGGTTAATTGCATCTAATAAGGTTAGAAAAGTACTAAGTGTCGAAATTGAAAAAGCAGCAGTTGTTGATGCTCAGTTTAATGCGAAAATCAATAATATTAAGAACATTTCATTCTTTAATGATGATGCTAGTAATTTTATTATTAATTTAGCAAACAGAAAAGAACATATAGATGTGATTATTATGGATCCACCACGTAGTGGAAGTGATGAGCGTTTCTTAAAAGCGGTATTAAAATTAATGCCTGAAAAAATCATTTATATTTCATGTAATCCCCAAACTCAAGTTAATGATTTAAAACTATTAGTAGACAAATATGAAATTATTTACATTCAACCGGTTGATATGTTTCCTCATACGGCTCATGTTGAAACGATAGTACTTCTTTCCCACAAAAATTCAGAAAAACATATCAACGTAAAAG
>CAYLLO010000056.1:0-5619 GCA_964384805.1 uncultured Staphylococcaceae bacterium
TAAGGTGCTTGATTTTACTGTAGTAGTGCCATAATGTATGAATAAGAGCCCAAACTCGGGTTATATCACATTCTTTTAAAGATTTCAACTTAATTAATATAGTAAAAATTAAACTAACTTGTCGCATTTATTTGTAATTTTCCAAGTTTCTTATAAACTATTATCCTAATTATTATGCTATTTTTTTCAATAAACGTTTATAATAACTTATTTTTCACTTATACTATCACACAATAGAGTTTCACTCTTTAGATATTAACCATGCACGTCACACATTTAAATAAACCAATGGCATAAAACCATTGGTTTATTGTTAAATATCTAAATCAGCATTATTACGTTGAATAACAATTTCGGTCGGTGTTCCTAATTCACTAGGAACTGTTTTTCGACCATTATCTGCTATTGCAATTCTCAAAATTGTATAATCTAGTGGAACAAAGCCTTTTTCAGCAAAAATATAGCTTTCAAGATCTGAATTAGCATTTTTATGATGAATAACATTTAGTGCAACTGCTTCGTGCATATTTGATTTTACAACTTTTAGATACATTTTTCCTACATGATTTTTCTTTCCCTTGTTAATTTCTTCTGGACGCATACGTTTAATATTACCACGATTGGTCGCAAGAATAATTATATCCTTTTCAGTAACATATTTAGCCCCAACAACATAATCATTAGGACGATTTTTTAGTTCAATCGATTTAACTCCAAATGAAGCAGGCTCAATAATACTAATCTCAGAAGCATCATAACGATTCATAAAACCATCCTTAGTTGCAATAACAACTTCAACTTCTTGCCCTGTGCAAATATCGGCACTAACAACTTTATCTCCTTCTCGAAGTTTGGTAGCCTTCAATACTTTTGAATAACGATTAACATCTAATTTATCTATTTTTATTCGTTTAATTAAACCATTTTTAGTAGCAATTAAAACATATCGGTCTGCAGTAAAATCATTTACTACAGTTGAAAAAATTATTTTTTCATTAGCTTCCATACCAATTAAAGTACTAATATGATAACCAAAATCTTTGTGTTTTACTTCAGGAATCTTATGAATTGGTAAATATACGTAGTTGCCCAAATCAGTAAATTGAAGTAATGTATCAGTCGTAGTAGCTTCGTACACTTCACTAATAACATCACCATCTTTAAGTTTTGTCGGTCCATCAACAGCTGCGTAAGCTTTTTTGCTCATACGTTTAATATAACCATCATGAGAAATAATTAATATTACATCCTCTTGAGCAATTAAGTCCTCTTTTACGTAACTTACTTCTTCAATTTGTTCTTCTATTTGCGTTTTACGAGGGCAATTAATTTGTTCCTTTGTATCAAGTAATTCATCTTTAATACATTTTAATAAAGCTGCCTCACTTGATAAAATGTTCTGTAATTTTTTAATTTGACTAGCTAAATCATTTGCTTCAGCTCTTAACTCAAAAATGTCAGTATTAGTTAAACGATATAATTGCAAATTAACAATTGCTTCTGCTTGTAAATCAGTAAATCCATAGTTTGTAATAATGTTTTCTTTAGCGTCTTTCTTATTTTTAGAATTTCTAATTGTTCTAATTACCGCATCTAATATTGATATCATTGAAATTAATCCTTCAACAATATGCAATCTTCTTTGAGCTTTAGAAAGTTCAAAATTACAACGATTAGTAATAACATCTTTTTGATGATCAATATAAGCATCTAAAATATCAACAAGTCCCATTAATAATGGACGACTTTTAGATATTGCAACCATATTGTAATTATATGAAGTTTGTAATTCAGTAGTTTTAAGTAAAAAATTAACAATATATTCTGGATTAACATCTTTACGAACATCTATTACAATTCGCAATCCATTTTTATCAGATTCATCGCGAATTGCTCTTACCCCATCTACTTCTTTTAATGTAATTTGATCATTCATTTTGCGGATCATATTAGCTTTGACAACATCAAAAGGAATTTCAGTAACAATAATTTTATGTTCTGTTTTAGTTGTTTCTATTTCAATCTTTGATTTTACAATAATTTTTCCGCGACCTGTGGCATATGCTTTCTTTATACCATCAATACCTTGAACAATCCCCCCAGTCGGAAAATCTGGACCTTTAACAATTTTTAGCAAATCATCTAAAGTGCAATTTTTATTTTCAATACGATAAATAACCGCATCAATTATTTCTCCTGGATTATGCGGTGGAATTTCGGTTGCATATCCCGCTGAAATTCCGTTTGCTCCATTAACTAAAATATTAGGAAATTTAGCTGGTAAAACCGTTGGTTCAATTTCTTCATCATCAAAATTAGGTACAAATCCAACCGTTTTCTTTTCTAAATCTTTAAGTAATTGTTCAGCATATGTTGATAAACGACACTCAGTATAACGCATTGCCGCTGCTGAGTCACCATCAATACTCCCATTATTACCATGCATATCAATAAGTGGTAGCAACATTTTAAAATCTTGACTCATTCTAACAATCGCATCATATACTGATGTATCACCATGAGGATGAAATTTACCAATAACTTCTCCAACAGCACGGGCAGATTTTTTATAGGGTTTGTCCGAAGTCATTTTTAAACGATATAATGCATATAAAATACGACGTTGAACAGGTTTTAATCCATCTCGAACATCTGGCAACGCTCGTTCCAAAATAATATATTTTGAATATCTTCCAAAGCAGTCACCAAAAATATTTTCTAAATCTTCTTGAATTAGAGTTTCTGTTGCAAAACGTTCAATAATACTACTTAAATTTTTACTGCTCATCTTCTGCTAAATCCTCCAATACAAAATTATCATCAAACTCAAAAACCACATTATTGTCAATCCACTCACGACGCGGTTCAACATCATCACCCATTAAAACACTTACTCGGTTATCCGCACTACTAAAATCACCTATTTTTACTTGGACCAATGTTCTTTTAGCAGGATCCATCGTCGTTTCCCATAATTGATCCGGATTCATTTCTCCTAATCCTTTATAACGTTGGATAGTTACATTTTTTTGATTGCCAATTTTCTCACGTAATTCTTCATCACTCCATGCATATTCAACCATATTCTTAGTAGCGATTTTATAAAGTGGTGGTGTCGCAATGTAAATTTTACCTGCTTCCACTAATTCTGTCATATATCTAAAAAAGAAAGTAAGTAATAAAATTTGGATATGTGCTCCATCAGTATCAGCATCAGTCATAATAATGATACGATTATAATTACATTTTGAAATATCAAAATCAGGCCCAAAACCAGCCCCAATTGTTGAAATCATTGTTAAAATTTCTTCATTTTTTAGTATTTCATCAATTTTTGCTTTCTCAGTGTTTATTACTTTACCTCTTAGTGGTAAAATTGCTTGGAAAGTACGATCTCGACCTTGTTTAGCCGACCCACCTGCTGAATCACCTTCGACTAAAAACAATTCATTAAGCTTCGGATTATTAACTTGAACAGGAGTAAGTTTTCCTAAAAGATTAGTCGGTTTAGAGGTTTTTTGTTTAACCATTCGCACCTCATCACGTGCTTTACGAGCCGCTTCTCTAGCTTTTGAGGCTTTGACAGCATTGTTAATAAGGTTAGCTGAAATTTCACCTTTTTCCGCAAGAAAAAATTTCACTTTTTCAGTAATTATCATTTCTACCGCATTTCTAGCCTCAGGTGTACCTAATTTGTTTTTTGTTTGTCCTTCAAATTGCAATAAGTTTTCAGGCACACGAATAGATAGAATTGCTGTCAACCCTTCTCGAATATCAGCACCATCTAAATTAGGATCTTTATCTTTTAAGATACCAACCATTCTAGCATGTTCATTAAATGCTCTAGTAAGCGCTGATCTAAATCCTGTTTCATGAGTTCCACCATCACGAGTTCGAATATTATTAACAAATGACAATAAGTTTTCATTATATGATTTATTAGTATATTGCATTGATGCTTCAATGTAAATACCACCATATTCACCACTAAAAAAAGTTGGTTCATGAATTGCTTCTTTCCCAGCAGTTAAACTTTTAACAAACTCAACAATTCCATTTTCATAGTGAAAACTTTCAGCATTACCACTACGCATATCGATTAAGTCAATTCGTAATCCCTTAATTAAGTATGCACTTTCTTTAAGTCTAGTTGCAATGGTTTTATAATCAAAAATAGTTGTAGAAAAAACATTTTTATCAGGTTTAAATTTAATAATTGATCCAGTGCGATTAGTTTTTCCTAACCATTTCACTTTTTCAATCGTTCTTCCGCCGTTTAAATAACGTTGGTAGAAAATTTTTCCTTCCCGATGAATAGTTACTTCTAAATACTCACTTAAAGCATTAACAACACTAGACCCAACTCCATGTAATCCTCCAGATACTTTATAAGCCCCATTTCCATCAAATTTTCCACCTGCATGTAGAGTATTAAAAATTACTTGTGGAGTAGGAAGACCATTACTCTTATGATTACCAGTTGGAATACCTCGTCCATTATCGGCTATTTCAACACTATTATCTTGATGAATACGAACAACAATATGTGAGCCATATCCGGCTAAAGTTTCATCTATAGCATTGTCAACAATTTCCCACACTAAATGATGTAAGCCACGTGAATCGGTAGATCCAATATACATCCCTGGTCTCTTACGAACCGCTTCAAGACCATCTAAGACTTGTATAGACTCTTCATTGTACTGATTACTAGACATTTTAGCCATATTTTTCTACTCCTTTTGTTATCCTTTTTATTTATTATAACATAATTGTTATTTTTATGCAAATATTTTCATTACTTTTATTATTTTAATACATCATAAAAAAGCCTTTTAATGGAATTTTTAAATATAAAATGTTATAATAACAATAGTTAAATTAGGAGTGATATCAAATGTCTGAAATTATAGTTGAAATACTATTATTAATTATCTCATATTTATTCGGATCAATCCCTAATGCCTTAATAATTAGCAAATTATGTAAGGGCATTGACATTCGTGAATATGGTAGTAAAAATATGGGGGCCACTAACACTTTTAGAGTACTTGGCCTTAAATATGGTTTATTAGTTTTCTTTTTAGATGCCCTAAAAGCAAGCGTTATCATTATTCTTTTTAAAGTAGGAATTTTTAGTTTAGACAAATATTACCATATTCCCTTAATAACTTATGGTATTATGGCTATTATCGGACATCTTTTTCCCGTTTTTGCAAATTTCAAAGGAGGAAAGGGAGTGGCCTGTTCAGCGGGACTCATTTGTAGTTATGCACCTTTAATTGCCATCCCCACTTTACTTACTTTTTTAATTGTCGTTATCTTTACCAAATATGTTTCTTTAGGATCAATTATAGCTGTCATATCCGCTTTGTTATTTTCATTTATAATTCCAATTTTAAAAAGCGAGCCATTGGATATACCATTAATTATTGCAGTTGGTGTCGTATGTATTATTTTTATTATTTCTCATCGTAAAAACATTATTAGATTAATAAATCATGAAGAATCTAAAATATCTTTTAACAAACAAAAATAACTCACAAATATGAGTTATTTTTTACAGTAATGTAAAGAATTCTGGGTAAAATGTTAGCTGTCAAATATTCTGGGTATTTA
>CAYLLO010000057.1:0-5430 GCA_964384805.1 uncultured Staphylococcaceae bacterium
AAATTTAACATTTTACCACCTTCTTTTTTCTTTTTTTGTTATACTACTAAATATAGTAGGAGGAACAATATATGATAATATTAGAACAAGCAATAATTGTTGAGTCAAGTATGATAGAAAGCTTATTAATTTTAAATACTTTATTATTAATTATTATAATTATTTTAATAACAGTAGCATTAATAAGTAATGGTATTAAAAAACGTTAATCCAAAAGAGGAGAAAGAATAAAATATGTTTTTTTTAAATTCATCAAATACAACAAAAACAAATTTAACACTACCATTAGTTATATTAATGATAATAATAACATTAATATTAATAACATTATTAATAATACAAATAGACAAAAACCAAAGAAAAAAAAGAAATAGAACAATTATTTTTTTAACTTTTTTAATATCTTCTTTATTTTTTATCACAATAGGGAAAGGACAATTAATATATTATCCAGCCACAAAACAACAAGTAAAATTGAACGAAAATGTAAATTACAAAATTGTGACAAATGAAAATATTAGTAATATTACAATTACAATAAATTTTTTAACTTATGTAGATTTTTTTGAATATGATATTCTTTTTTATGATAATAAAGATAATTTAATCAAAGCCGATAGCAATAAATTAACAAATCTCACATCACAAAGTTATAAAACATTAAATTTTGATAAACCTTCAAAAATAGTTTTAAACGGTGGAAGTTATCAATTTAAATATAAATGCTACAATTTATATCAAACAAAAGCATATTTAGAAGATAACCAAACTATAACAATACCATTAATTATAGGTTTAGTTTCTTCCTTCATTTCTTTTGTTTTAATAAAAATAATAAATAATGAAGAAAAAGAATCATATATAAATAGTGATACTTCAAAAAATACAAACGTTCAACAACCAAATTTTATTTATTGTATAAATTGTGGCCAAAAAAATCCAAAACAAGCTAAATACTGCTGTAATTGCGGAAATCATATCGTTAATCCAAAAGAGGAATAAAACCTCTTTTTTTATTTTCGAGGATTAAAAAATGCATCTAATTCTTCTAATGTTTCATCAGAAGAATCTTGTTTTTTATTCTTCATTTTTTGTTTTTCATTTTTTAAGTAATCATTAAACCAAGGTGTTTTACTTTTATTTCTTTTCTCATTTTGTTAGCATACCCTTCAGCTTTTTTTCTAACTAAATATTTCTCATGTGCATACTTTTTTCGATAAGACACATCACGTTTATCTTGTAAAGATTGTTCGTGTGCATATTTTTTTATCAACTCGTTCGGTTATAAAATCACGGTCAGTTAACACATCTTTTCTTCGTTTTTTATATCGTTTGTCATAATATTTTTTATTTTCATTAGTCCATCGTCTTCTTTTATTCTCGGAACGATTATATGCATTTCTGTTCTGCATCTTAAAACTTTGTTCAACTAACCTATCATCTTTTAATGTCTTCTTTGTAAGCAATGGCATCCACAAAGACCTAGTTATAGTTATTAAAAATACTATACCTACAATAATAATTATTGTCCATACTGCAGGCGAAAGAGAACTAAAAAATTCTTTCAAAAAAGTTAATAAACCTTGTCCAGTTGTATTTACAACTGTACCTGCCATCGAACCAATATTTTTCATTAAATTCTCTAAAAGGTCGGCCCACGCATCTTCAACCGATACATGTCCAGGAGCGACATCAACTCCGCCTATAGTTACATTATCATCAGATTTATATAACACTCCATCAAACATGTAAGAAATAGAAATAAATGAAACAGAGTTTTTCAAAATAGACCACTCTTTTTTAACATTATTAAGAAGGTTGATATTGACTTTTTTATCAGTTAAATGTCCCACTATTCTATTTTTAAATTCTATATCTTCCAGATGAACAACACCATCAGAAGATTCAATAGCAACGTTTTCTTTATTCCAAGAACCAGATTCTAACAATTTATATTCTTTGTGATAAGTATCATAATACCACTGCATAGTATTATAATAATTACCCCAATTAGTGTCCGCTTCAATTCTAAGGGCGTCCCAAATTGACATAACATGATCAGAATAAATCAAAACTTCATCAAAATAAACTTCATCAACATATTCTTTTCTGGAATCTTCATCTTCAGTATATCCAACACCAAAAAGCCCTTTTTTATATTTAGTTACTATATAAGAAAACTTTACTGATAATAAAACATCATAATCAACATCATCTAAATTAAAATAAATAATTGGATACCACCATCGACCATTCTCACCATACATATTTTCGGTAAAAACAGTATTATAATGAAGTTCAGGATACATATAACTAACTTTAACAGCCTTAAATTTTGTTAATTGAGTATCATAAATACTACCATAAAGTACACCCATCTTTTCATTTTTCTTATCAGAAGATAAAAGATAATCAGGTATTTTTTCTAATTCAACGTCGCATTCATAATGCTTGGTATACACTGGACGTTGTACTCCATCATCGTTTTTATAGGTAATGTAATAAACATATCTCCGACAATCACTATATACCGATTCTTGAAGATAACCGGTTGAATTGGGTATAATATTACCTTTAAAATCAGTAACATATTCTTTCGGTAAAGCCCATTTACCTTGAATAATTGAGATTGATTCAAAAGACTCTAAATCTAAGCCAGTTGATTCATTATACCAATTAGTAGGTATTACGCTTTTATTAATCGTTCTAACATAAAGACTTTCGTTAGTTGTATAATCAACATCAGTACCATTATAATTAGTATAATAAAAGGTATATTCTGCCGAATCATTGGTTTTTTTAAAATAACCAGTACCATCAAGCAATTGTTGTGAATTAACATCAATAGCTGACTTATTAGTTGTTACTGGCACATCTTCTGCTTTCGCAACCATTGGTTTTACAGCTAAAAGCAAGCTAAACGAAAATACCAGGATAATTAGTTGTAAAATCTTCTTTTTCATCGATACCATCCTCTCTTTTTCGCATATCTTCTACGATATGAATAATTATAATTTTTCTTGTTTTTAGCCTTTTTTAGCGGTTTTACGACCTTTTTATAAAAGACAACAATTATTATAACTCCAAGCGTAATACCACCAATTTTTAAAATTATTGGTAAAATATTACTTTCTTCTTCGATTTCATAATCAATGCCCAAATTATAATTCATTTCGAAACGATATATACCTTTTGAACCAGCAGTTGAATTATAAGTTATTAAAAATGAGTAAATACCAGTTGATGGTTTAGTAGAATAATAATCAACACTAGTTTCATTATGATAAGTAACAATTGTGTAAGATAACTCTGTGTCAGGCAAAGCACCAACAGCTTTGGCAGTTGATACAATATCAGGTTTTTCAACAATCGTTGAACAATACCAGGTATCATTGTATAAATAATCTACTTTAATCGAGGCCGAAACTCTAATAGTTAAATTAATCGTTGAAACATAATCACCAACTTTACATTCATAAGACATAACATAATTACCAGCTGAATCACCATGTCCAGTATAACCATCATCAATTAATTTCAAAATAAAACTATCTTTTGTACCATCTTCACAAGCTTTACGCACAATTTTCGTAATTGATTCAGTATCTAAAAAGCTAGAGGGGTTTTTCCAAATAAGAGTCGGTCCGTTATAATCTAATGGTTGGATAACCTCCATGTATATTTCTAAATAATGAAAATCAATAGCACTCCAAGAATAATAAATAATAGAACTATCAATCTTATCCGTCAATTCCTTATCCAAATAATAACCTTGAACAATACCTACACTATCAGTTAATGCAATTTCAGTGGGAAGTAAATTAGCTAAAAAATATTCATTTTTGGCAGCACTACCTTCTCCTTGAACATTAGGAGAGTAAACGGTTTTGTAAAGAACTCCGTTATAATAAAAATTAAGTGACTTAGGTTTTTGTTCGAAAACAATCGGAAGAGAATACTGGCTGTTAGCATAAGTTGTAACATCTTTAGGAACCGCAATAAGTCTAAAAGAGTAAGTACCAGTTTTTAAATCCAAATCATAAATATCAATCGATAAAGTATCAACATCTAAAGTTTTAATAAGTTTTAAATCACAATACAGCTCATAAAAGCCAACACTATCAATAGCATCCCAAGACAAAGTATGATCATCTAAAGAGAGTACTGGAGTATCCAATTGTAAATAATCAATATTATAAAAATAAGTAACACCATTGGATAAGGAAGAGTCAAGATAATTTTCCGAATCGGAAACAGCTTTCACATATAAGTTATAGTTACCAACTTCTTCAAGTCCTCCAGGTAAATAATAAGATGTTGTAGAAGCAGCAACTTTACCAATTACCTCGTCTTCATCTTCACCATAGCTAATAATATACCAATCAGCTTTTTCAACTGCAGTCCAAACTAATTTAGAAGCAATACCATTTTCAGCAACAATATTAAGGGTAGGAGATGATAATTGTATTACATTAGCTTCTAAAAGAAAGTAATAAGTATGTGTATAACTAGTCTCACCATCAGGAGAAACAATAGCACTTAAAAATATTGTTTCAGAAGTTTGTAAAGGTTGTAATCTTTTTAATAAAATATAATCATTGTAATACGAAAACTCAACGTAAGATGCCGCACTTAGCAATAATGACCAAGTAACAGGATAACCTCCAATATAACCTGGTAATTTAATATATTCTTCATCGGCACATATCTTTTTCGGAACATCCGCCGTTTCAAATACACTTTCATCAAAATCAGGAACTGGAGCTATAGCAGTGCCAGATATATAGTAATCGTAATTATATGTTTTACCACCTTCTAAAATAACTGAATAATTATCATTACAAATTGTCAAAGTATCATCATTAAACCAATTTCCGTTACTAATTTTTTCATCCTTAACAGTCGTTTCATTATAAAAGTATGTTGGAAAATCACTATAAGTAAAAGCGTTAGCCACATTCCAAGTTACAGTTTGAGATTCATAACTATAACCTTTCATTGTACAAGTAAAATTGATTGTCGCATATTTTGGTTCATTAGAATAAAACCAAAGATAAAGCGGCATTAAAACTATATCAGAAGAGTTAACACATTCATTCATAAAGTAGTCCGCAAAGACTGGAAAGCTATCCCACACTTTATTACCAGATAAATCCGCAGTGGCAACTTCAAAAGTCATACCTGCAGTGTAACTGTTGGACATCCAAACTGTGGGCCAGCCGTTCGAATTCAAAGAACCAACACCATTAATATAATTAGTCATGGTATCACTCGAACAGCGAATTTTGTACTCACCATTAATATAAACGTGTACATACGAACCAGACGTTGCAGCTTCGGTTTTAACATTTGAAAAACACAAAAACAAACCTAAAGTTAAAATCAACAAGATTAATATTTTGATTTTTTTCACAAAAATCACCTACCTTT
>CAYLLO010000058.1:0-5290 GCA_964384805.1 uncultured Staphylococcaceae bacterium
ATATTAGCACTTTCTCTTAAACATTTTAATTTATCTTTAAACACCAAACCACCTCTAAATAATTATAACATATAAATTATTTATTTTTTGATACTTTTTTAGTAATAATTGCTACTTTTAAAAAATTTATTAATCTAGTTATTTTCTTTAAAAAATGTTTTAATACTTTCAATATCTTCTTCATCTAAGTAAGCGTATAACTGTCCATATGAAGAAGAAATAGGAGGATAATGCATTATAGCAATCTTTCTATCAAAATAAAAAATATATTCTACATTAATTGTTTCTCCTTTAGTACCTAATAATAAGTTATTGCTATCATTTAAAATTTTTCTAGACATACTTACTCTTAAATTAGAGTCACTCCAAAAATATTCACTAATTTCCTCTTTAGACCAACTTAAATTATCAATTAGATGTCTAAGAAAATTTCTATTTTCTAGAGTTATAGAAATTTCTTGTTTTTCATAAACAATATTTAATACTTTATCATCAGAAAAACATAAATCTTTATAATAATGATATGAATAAAATGGTATCGCATCATTTATATGATTTTCCATAAGCGCACTAAGCCAACTTTGCATTACTCTTTCATAAGTATATTTTTCATTATTTGCTAAGCAATAACTTTCCGTCTTAAAATAAAGAGTATTTTCATCTCCAACACTTTCTGAATAAATCAAATATTTAAATTTACTTGTCTTAGGAGAAGCATCATACATTTTATAATCTGTAATATAATTATTTCCATCATAATAAATATAATAAGTATATTCCTCGCTTTTTTCACTTTCTTCATATAGTTCTTTAAAAATCACTTTGGCTTTTTCACCATTTTTTGTTTTTTCATAAAACTCCTTCATTTCTTCATTTCCACTGAGAGTTACGCCATTATACTTTTCAACATAATATTCATTTGTTAAACTTGTTTCTTTACAACTAGTTAAAATAAAAATCATTAACAAACTTAAAATAATTAAACTAATTTTTTTCATGTTACACCTCAAATTTTATTGCTATTAATCTTTTGCTTTGTATATTTGTGGGTGACTTAAAATATCTATTAATATTATACAACAAAACTCAATATTTTTCTATACACTATTAAAAAACCACCGATTAATGTAATCAGTGGTAAAATAATTATTTCTTTTCTTCATTTTTTTCTTTTTTTTAGGTTTAGATAACCTTTTTTTATTTTCATAAAACTCTTTCATTTCTTCATTTTCACTAATAATTATATCATTATACTTTTCAATATAATATTCATTTGTTAAACTTTCTTCTTTACAACTAGTTAAAATAAAAATCATTTAATTTTTTATTTTGAATTTCAAAATAATATAAATATACTTATGTTTTACATAGTTGAAAGATATTTCATTGCATTGTTTATTAATTATATCAAACAATTTATAATAATCACAATAAATATTGGCTACGATAAACGAAAATATAATTAATAATATCTTATAATATACTACTACGTTTATAACAATCAACATATAATATACTTGTGTTTAACTTAAAATAACCACTTACATAATACAACATTTTTTTCTTCATGATATAAAAAAACCAAAAGTATAAAAATACTCTTGGTAAAAATTATTATTTATAATATTTTATTAATAAATTCATAGCATGAACAAAAGTGTTTTTCAAACCTATTACCATATTTTCAATATCAATTATTACATTCAAAGCATTATCCAAACGAGTAATTTCGTTTTTAATTTGTTCAACTTCTTTAGCTGTGTAATTAACAGAATATTTTAATAGAATATCTTCATAAACTTCTTTTGCTTTCATTAAATCATCTTTATTTTCATAAAGAACATTTTCTTTTGTAATACTCTTTGTTTTTTCAATATATTCATCTTTTAATAAATTTTTAATTGTTTCAATAAATTCAAGCATCTTAGTTATATTAGTTTTAGATGAAATTAAAGATTCTTTTTCTTCTTCAATAATATTATTTGATTTCAACAAACTGTTAATATCATCAATTAGACTTTCTAGCATTTCTTTATCACTTGTTTTAACAGTCTTTTCATTAGTATTATCACTTGTACTAACAATAGTATTAATTTTTTTTGTTGTTGATTGAATTTTTTCAATAAATTCTGTAACCTTTTTTTGATTATTAGTTAAATCATTTTTTTCTTCGTTGCTTATATTTAGCGAAGTAAGTCTTTCATTAATTTCTTGTAATAATTTATTTAAATCTTCAAGATTACCAGAATTAACTTTATTAATATTATATTTCTTTACTTCATTATTAATTTTTTCATTTCCTAATAATACTTCATCAATAACATTTTTCAATTCATCAAGTGTTTCACTCAAACTAACTACTTTTTCTCTTTGAGAAGAATTTAGATTATGCCCTTCAATTAAAGCATTGACTTCTTTAATTAACTTTTCAATGCTTTCTAATTCACTTGAATTAATATTACTAATATTATAAGAACTTACTTTATTGGAAATTCTTTCAATATCGCTTATAACATTATTTATTTTTTCAATAAGTTTATTACAATTTTCAATCACTTTATTCCATTCAGTTTTAGATGCTTCAGTTGCACTATCATAATCAGCTTCATTTACAGTTTTAATCACTTCATTTATATCATCAATATTACCAAGTGTAACATTATATATTGTTAAATCATTTATTTTTGATAAATTAGGATTAATAATTAGTTTGCCTGGTACAACTTTTATATCATAATTTGAAATAACTGATTTTCCATCTTTTGTAATATCATTAACTTTTATTTGAATAGTACCTGAGGCAGTAACTTTATTTGTACTAGCAGTTAAAGTAACATTTATTTTATGATCATTTGCTAAATTCAAGCATGTATATCCAGTTGATAAAATTTCTTTCCCGAAAGCTATCGTTTGTGCGTTAGCAGTAACAGTAACTGTTCTTTTATATACACTAAATGATTTATATACTGTTCCAGTAAAATTTTCATTTCCATAAAATGTTGCTAAAGCAATTCCTGAATTAATATTATCAATATATTCAATATAATAATCTTCATTTTCAATTAATTTTTTTTCATTATATGAAATATTAATATTTGGTTTTTGAGCTGTTCCATCATATATAATATTAAAAACTTCAATTTTAGCATTGCTAATGTTTATTGGTTTAATTTCATAAGATATTGAAATTGTTTTTTCACCAACCGTAACACTGACATTATATTTACCAACATTTACTGCTTTACCATTTGCAAGAGTAGAATTATTATCTGCTTGATAAATAATTTTCACTTCATCATTTGTTATCAAATCATTTGATACTTCTACTTCAATTGCTTCACCTGTATACTCCAAACTGATTGGAGCATTAACAGTAATACTTCCTCCATCACTAGTATCACATTTTGAAACATTGCATTTTGCAATAATTTTATTATCTACAATACTGTAATCCCAAATATGAGAATGATTATAATATGAATTATTTGTATTATCATAAATAACTGTCGGACCAATAAAATAAGGATATAAATCATCTTCAATATTTTGTTTCCAAACACCATTTAATTTTTTTTCATTCAATAAATATGTTATTTCTCCACTAGCAAATATTTCTTTTGTTTTTGAAATAACGCCATTAATTGTTTGTGAAGAAGTATAAGAAATATCTAAATAATAGCAATTAGAAATTAATCCCGTACTAATTGCACCAACAATACCACCAATGTCTAAATTATTAGCATCATTACATATAATATTTCCAGCATTATAACAATTAGCAATTGCATTAGTTGTCTTTATGTGTGACTTGCTGAAACCAGCAATTCCACCGACATATCGTTTTCCACTTACTTCACCAAGATTATAACAATTTTCTACTGTAATTTGATTATATCCTATAATTCCACCAACATACATTGTTCCATTTACTTTACCACTATTATATGATTCTTTAACATAAAGTGAAAGATGTGATTCAGAATATCCAACAATACCACCTGTATATAATTTACTATTATTTATATTACCTAAATTTACAGATTTATATACTGTTCCAACACTTGAATTATATCCAGCAATACCTGCTGCATATCCATAAGAAGTTCTGCTTTCACCTGAAACATTTCCTAAATTAGATGAGTCACTTATTTTACCATTATTAAAACCTGTAATTCCACCAATATTTGCGCCACCTGTAATATCACCATTGTTTATAGATTCATCAATAGTTCCATAATTACCACCAGCTATACCACCAAGAGCTTGACATTCACTAGTTTTTGTGTAAGTTTTAACAACTGCATTTCCATTTTCATCATAAATTACATTTCCATCACTATCTTTTTGAACGACTGTATCAGTGTTCACACAATCCCCACCAACAACTTTACCATTGTTTGTACATTTTTTTATTAACCCAAAATTGCCACCAACAATTCCTCCAAGCGCTTCAAAAGTTGCTTTAACAAAACCATCAAAAGTACAATTTTCTATAGTTCCATCATTTTCTCCAACAATTCCCCCAACAAATTGTCTGCCTGAAAAATATGAATCTTTAACTAAAACATTCTTTACAGTTCCATTTTTTAAAGAACCAAATAACCCTATATAATTTTTATTACTATTTTCATAATATAAACCAGAAATTGTGTATCCTTGTCCATCAAAAATTCCTTCATATCTATTTTCTTTATTACCAATAGGAACCCACTCATTTAAATTTGTAGAATTTAATTCGTTATTTTCATTTAACAAATTTACATTTAAAACAATATTTTTAGTTACTACTGCATTAGCTTCAATATTTCCTAAATTAACATATTCAGAAAACCAAAGAAGATTTTCAGCATTACTAATTTGATATGGATCATCAACTGTTCCAGTTCCCATGCATTCATTTGTTTCTGAATTATTAACATTACTTGTACTATTATTTTCTTCTGGTGTTGAATCATTATTAAATGCATCAACAAAAAGATTAGATACACTTATCAACAATATGAAAATAATTATATCTAATACAGTAAAAACTTTTTTAAAAAAATTCATTTAAAGTTCTCTCCTTACTAATTGCTTACAAAGCACTATTATACACTAAAAAAAAATTTTTTCTAGTATTTTTTAAAAAAACACTAAAAACACTGGTTTAAATACCAGCGTTATAATTTATTTTATTTTGATTCTTTTAGCAAGTTTTGTTTTTTTTCTTCTACTTTTTCTTTTTTATCAGATTCTTCTTTTTTAGGTTTAGAGAACCATTTTTTAAATTGTTCCATCTTATCTTGTAATT
>CAYLLO010000059.1:0-5142 GCA_964384805.1 uncultured Staphylococcaceae bacterium
CGTCAAATTTTATATGAATTTATACGTGTATAAACATTAATGGGAATTTAGGTATCAATTTATGTAATATAATACAAGAAAATTTAAGAAAAGGTAATATTAAAAAATGTATACTATAATATACGTAATAAATAACAATAATGTATATTATAGTATACATTATTGTTGACTATTTTAATTATAAATGTTAAAATACTAGTGTATAATATATAAAGGAGGAATTTATATGCCTATATTTACTGAAGAAAATATTATAAATTTATTGTATTCGTATAACACATGGTGGAGAACAGGTGCTGTTTTAAAAAATTTTGATAAACCGATTAAAAGAATATCTTATTATGAAGCAAATAATTCATTTAAACATCCTTTAAGAAGAATGATTTTATTAAGTGGTGCACGACGTACTGGTAAAACGACAATTATGTATCAAACAATTTCTTCATTATTAAATGAAGGTGTAAGTCCTAAAAATATTCTTTTAATTTCATTTGACCATCCTTTGTTGAAAATGTGTAGCATTAACGATGTTTTAAATGTATATTACCAAAATATTTCATTAGACAATAATATTTATTGTTTTTTTGATGAAATACAATATTCAAATAATTGGAATGAATGGTTAAAAGTTCTATATGATACTAATCCAAATATAAAAATAATGGCAACTGGTTCTGCTAGTCCAATTCTACAAGATAGAGTTAAAGAAAGTGGTTTAGGTAGATGGATTACAATTCTTGTTCCAACATTGTCATTTTATGAATATTGTGAGTTATTAAATGTTGAAAAAATAAATTTACCTCAAAATATTAAACCAACTCAATTATATTTATTATCTAATAAAGAGCAAATTGATTTATTTCAAAAAATGTCTTTTTTACAACCACACTTTATTCGATATTTGCAAGTAGGGGGATTCCCTGAATTGGCATTATCTAGTGATGATGTTTATACGCAAAGAATTTTAAGAGAGGATATTGTAGATAAAGCATTAAAAAGAGATTTACCTTCAATATATGCTATTAGAAATATAAACGATTTAGAAAAAGTCTTTTTATATTTATGTTATAATTCTTCTAATATTATTAACAATAATCTTATAAGTAAAGAACTAGGTATTAATAGAGAAACCCTTGATAAATATATTTCTTATTTAGAAAGTGCTAATTTAATATATATTAGTAAATTAGTTAATATTAGTTCTAAACAAGTATTAAAAGAAAAAAATAAGATATATATATCTGATGCGGCAATAAGGAACGCGGTATTAATGAAAGATGATGTGACGAACGATTCTACGGAATTAGGAATTATTGCTGAAACTGCGGTTTATAAACATGTAAAATCATTTGGTTATAAAATGTTAGCAGATATTGGTTACTTTCGAGGAGGTGACAAAAATAAAGAAATTGATATTGTTGTAAAATATCACGCTTCACAACCACCTATTATGATTGAAGTAAAATATAGAGAAGATTCTCATATAACAGAAAAAGATATGATAGTGGAAATGGCAAATAGTATACAGCCTAACCTTGTAATAACCAAAAAAATAGATGATTATGGTTTATATAGTCAATTTAATAATGGTAAATCAATTTATAAGATTCCAGCACCAATTTTTCTTTATCTATTAGGATATGTTGAAAGTTATAAAAATAAGTAATATATATAGTTCTAACAAAAGTTATATTATAAAACATTTTGTTCATCATACATATGTGAGGAGTATGTAACTTACATACCCAAAAAGAAGCATTTTATGAGATTTTTAGTAAAAATATAAGTGTATAATTTTACCAGAATTTAACAGTTGGTTGCGAGGAAACTCTAGGGGATTTCAAGACCCCAAAATATAACTAAGTTTGCCAATGTAAAAAGAGTTACAAATAATCTATTTTAGGTATCTATACGCCTTTTTTCAAGTGATGGTAAAAATCCATAAATTCATATTTTAATAATTAAAGTGATGCAAGTGAAGGTTAAAAATCTGGGCACTATGCATAAATAGCGGACCGTAGTCTCGTTCATACAATAAACAAAATATCAAAAATTATTAAGAATAAAACTACATATTTCTAATAATTTATGTAGCAAGACAAATTAGAAAAACAAATTATGATTATATATATTACATTAATTTTGAATTTGATGTTAATGCTAAAAAGTTATTTGAAGGTAATTTAGATATTAAAACTTTATTATTTCAACTATCATCTTATAATACCAATATTCCAATTATTGAAGGTAAAACATTAATCTTTTTTGATGAAGCACAAAAATGTCCTCAAGTATTAACAGCTTTGAAATCATTTGCAATTGATAAAAGATTTGATGTAATTGTTAGTGGTTCTATGCTTGGTATCATTATGCATGAAGTTTCTTCATTTCCTGTTGGTTATGTTGAGAAGCTTCATATGCGATCTTATAAAGAACGCATTGATAATATTATAACTCTAATATCAGAAAAAAGCACCTACACGAATGTAGATGCTAATGTTTGTTATTTACCAGAAGATGTAACTTCTATAATATCGCCGTGACCCAATATTGACTTACCCAACTTATTGTATATTGTCAGTAAATGAGTTTTAACATTATTTTAACATTTATAATTTTTTATATTTATTTTCAATAATTAATCTTATAAAGCCTTTTTAGGACAAACTTTGGTACATTCAAAGCACAAAATACAATCTGTCCCATTTAGACGTTTTCTTGAATTATCAGTCATATCAACATTCATTGGACAGACTTTTTTACATTTACCACAAGATACACATTTACTTTTATCACATTTAATTCTAAATAATGCGAAATAACTCATTGGTTTCATAAATACGGTAATAGGACAGATATATTTACAAAAGGCCCGATTATCTTTTAATACAAATGCTAGAATAATTCCAACAACATAATACAAAATATTTCCAATAATAAATGCCAAAAACATTATTCTTTCAATATTCCCTACATGAGATAGAAAAAGAGCGGCTACAAACACTAAAGATAGACCAAAGACAATATATCTAATCCAACCTATTTTGGCTCTTGGTTGTTTGGGAACTTTGTAAGGTAAAAAATCTAATACCATAGCAGTCCAACATGCATATCCACACCAACCTCTTCCAAAAACTAATGGCCCTAATATTTTAGCTACCGCATAATGAATAGTCGCTGCTTCAAAAACACCAGTAAACAAATAATACCAGAACCCTTCAATTTGCATATTCTCATTACTAATTAATCCTAGATAGAGTAACATATATAAACCAACCAAAAGTTGAGTTATCCGTCTAGCATATTTATGTTTTTTAATAAAGAGGGTAAGACCTAAAGCAATAGAACAACCAATATAACTGAAATTTAGGAGATAAAAAAGATTATCTTTTGTCAACCATAAAGTAATTGCTACAGACTCAAATATTAATAACATAACAATTGGCATTAAATATTTTTTCATTATATACCTCTATCTAATTTATACTTTCTTGTAAACATTATAGCATAGGAAGATGAAAATTTCCATTAATGTGGCTATTATTAAGGTTTTTTCAGTAATATTAGGAAACTTTAATTTGTTGATAATTAAAACATTATTTTTTACTTAAACTTACTTTGTCAGAAGAAAAGCTCAAAGAAAAAAGGGAATTTATAACTCCTTCTAACAACTAATTAAACTAGTCATATTAGTTAAATAATATGTTTAAATATTACGTTTTAAATATTTTTATGATATACTGTTCTTATGAGTGTTTTAGATAGTTTAACCAAAAGTTGACGATAAGGAATATTAAAGTTAAGAATAAAAAAAGGAGATAAAAAATGTTACCAAGGATTAAAAAATTATTTTCAATAGCAATAATATTATTACTTTGCTATAGCTGTGGAAAAGAGAAAATAACCCCAATTTTTAATGTAGAATGTAATGCTTCAGAAATATATATTAATGAATTGGTGGAGATTGAAATAAATACTAATATGACATATAGTGTTAATAATTTAACATCAGAAATTTTAAAAATAAAAACTGAAGAAAATGATAGTTTAGAAGTAGAAGGACTAAAGGAAGGACTAGGGAAAATAGAGATTTATGTAGACGAAGAATATCAAGAAATAATCGAGATTAAGGTTCAAAACTATCCTCTTCCTACTTCTTTAAAGTTTATGATTAAAGAGGAAGGACCTTATTATATTGGAGAAACATATCATTTAGAATATCATTTAGAGCCTAATAATGCTTTAAATAATATATATTTAAATTATAATCTTAATGCTATGACAATTAATCAAGAAACATTAGAAGTAACGTTTAATCTCGCAGGAGAATTTAATATTACTTGTTATAGTTATGATAATATGGAATTAGAAAATACTATCCAAGTAGAGGCTTTGTACAATCCTAATATTGAAACGTATCACTTATTATTTGTTGGTAATAGTCTAACTAAAAGTGATAATAATAACTATAATATACCATATATTGTAAGAGATATGATTAAAGCCGATGGAATAGAAGTAATATGTGATGTAAATGTTGAGGGTGGAAAATCTATAGCAGATTTAAAATATAGTACCGAATCTTTTTTGCGGAAAAATCGTTATACACATGTTATTTTACAAGAACAAAGTTCAGGACCAATTAAAAAATACGATAAATTTGAAACGGCAGTGGTGGAATTAAGTGAAGCAATTAAGGATAATAGAGCACAACTTATTTTATATCAAACTTGGGCCTACAATATTGAGATGTGGAACTGGATGACGAAGGCTCAAATGCAAGAAAAACTTATCGAAGCCTACGATAGTGTAGCCCAAAAGGTGGGGGCTAGGGTTAATAGAGCAGGAGAGGCTTTCGCAAGATACGAATCAAGAGGTGGAGATTTACCAAGTTTATATGTTGACATGAATCATGCCTCATTATATGGAGCATATTTATCGGCTTGTGTCCATTATGCCTCAATTACTGGGAGAAACGCTAGTGATAATCATTATATAATGAAGGGAATAGAGTATAATTATATGAAAACTATTCAAGAAATTGCTGATGAGGTTGTGTTTGGAAAGTAGAACGATATGAGTAATTGCTGTCAACGTTTTTAGAAATTTACAAAAAAATTTAAATTTATAAGCATGATAAAA
>CAYLLO010000060.1:0-5119 GCA_964384805.1 uncultured Staphylococcaceae bacterium
AACAAATATATAGATTAAAAACATTTGACAATCCTTTAAGAGCATATCGTGATCCTCAAAGTTTTAAACTATATTTTAATGATACAGGCCTTTTGCTTGCAATGTATGAGGGCAATACTCAATTTGAAATATTAAATGGCAATGCTGGAATTTTTAAAGGTGGAATATTTGAAAATGTCATTGCACAAACATTATTACAAAATAATATGCCATTGTATTATTATAGAAGAGATGACAGACTAGAAATTGATTTTGTGACATTAATAAATAATAATATTGTACCTATTGAAGTTAAATCAGGACCCAATACGAAATCTATAAGCTTAAATAATGTAATAGAAAAAAATAATATTAAATATGGAATTAAATTATCAATGAATAATGTCAATTGTTCTTACCCAAAAATTAAATGCTTTCCATTATATATGAGTATTTTTATAAGAGATAATAATTAAATTATTTATAACATATTTTAGGATATTTAATTGATAAAATTATAAGAATTCTCAAAAAATATACTACATAATACTAGTTATGGTAAAAGTAAAAAAAGACGTATATATTAATATAAGCTGATAAAAGAATATGAGAATTAATAGTCTTATGAATATTAATATCGTATTGTATGTGAACATTTAACTTATTAGATGCTCAAATTATAAGAATACTACTAAACTATATTAAGGTAATTGATAAACATAATGTAGAATTCCAATTCAATTGCGACTTAAATATCATAGAAAAAATAGAATAAGTAGTAATATAACTGATTCTATTTTTGCATTCATAGTCACATAAAAGACTTATAGATTATTAATAAAATTATAGTGATGAACAAAAAGATGCATTATGAAACATTTTGTTCAGTAAAACCCTAATAGGCAACATTTCGTCCATCACACACATTATAGTAAATCGATAAGTCTTCAAGAGAAAATAGTTTCTCTTAATAGGACTTATCTTTTTGATTTTTTTAGGGTATTTTAGCCATAAATGGTTAGAATATCCGTTTTTTGTATAATATTATATTTTATTTATTTTTAAATAACACTTGATAAATATCTTTTTTAGAAACATTTTTATCAACTGCTACTTGTTTTAAAGCCTCTTTAGAATCTAATCCTAAATCTAGGTAATATTGATAATGTTCTTCAATAGTCAGGCTACTTAAATCTTTATCCCCTTTTTCCTCATTACCACTAATCATCACAACTATTTCCCCTTTAATGGTATCCACAACCTCTAGCATTTCTTTAGCTGTTCCCCGAAGATATTCTTCGTGCTTTTTAGTTAGTTCTCTAGCAATGACAATTGGACGTTCTCCGTAGATTTTATCAATAATTTTTAACGTTTCTTCAATACGGTGAGGGGATTCATAAATGACGATTGTTTCTTCTTTCGAAGCTAATTTTTCTAATTCTTTTTCGCGTTTTGTTTTTTTACTATTTAAAAATCCACCAAAATAGTATTTATAGCTATTAAGTCCTGAGGCTACTAGAGCAGTAATCCCCGCACTTACTCCTGGAATGATTACTACCTCTAAATCTTCTTTAATGGCATCTCTTACAGCGACCCATCCTGGATCACTAATAACTGGCATTCCGGCATCACTAATAATTGCGACATTCATGCCACTTTTAATATTATTCATAATTTTCTCACTAATTTCGTTTTCATTAAATAAGTGATAACTATGAAGGGGAACTTTGATTTCATAATGATTAAGGAGTTTTAATGATGTTCTAGTGTCTTCACAATAAATAATATCAACCATTTTTAAGGTATTTAAAGCTCTTAAAGTGATGTCTTCTAAATTACCAATTGGGGTTGCTACTAAATATAGTTTAGGGTTGTTATTTTCAAATGTTTTTTGACGTTTCATATTCATTTACCTTGATAATTAAAAATATCTAATATTTCTTTCGTATATTTACCTTTTGTGTTACATACATAAAGAGGTTTTAAAATCTTCAATGAACCCTTTTTACCATTTTTTTTACCTTCTATTAGAATAGCTAGGGCTTCAGAGCTATTTTGTTTAGGATAAACAAATCTAATTCTTTTAGGTTCGACATTGTATTTTCTAAATGTTTCTAAAATATCCGTCATTCGATCAGCCCTATGGACCATTGCCAGTGTCCCACCATCTTTTAAAAGTCGTCTACTTGCTAAAAGGGCCTCATCTAAATTAAAGCACACTTCATGTCTTGCGATAGTCAGGTAATCATTTTTATTAATATTACTTGTTTCAATATAAGGGAAATAGGGCGGATTAATAGTCACTACATCAAAGGTACTAACTCCTAAGGTTTTATAAATTTCTCTAGCATCCGCATTTAGAATTGTAATTTGTTCTTGTAAATGATTTAAAGCTACACTCCTTTGGGCTAAATCATATATTTCTGGTTGAATTTCTACCCCATATATATCCGCTTTGGTTCTAAGGGTAAGAAAAAGAGGAATAGGGGCATTTCCTGTTCCTAAATCTATGATCTTTTTATCACTATTGTTAATAGTAACAAATGACGCAAGTAGGGTAGAATCCAGCGAAAAATTAAAGATATCTGGTCTTTGAATGATTTTTAAACCTTCATAACCTAATAAATCATTAATTACTTCCGTCTTCATTACCTTTATTTTTTCCTCTTACTTCAATCACATCTTCAAGAGTACAAGTAGATGGCATTGTATCAGGATTACTTTGAACTCTTAGGGTTCTTTTTATAAAATCAATAGATACAACTTTTCCTATATCACCATTTTTAGTTTTAACATATGAATTAAGTGCTGGAAATTCTTTTTTAAATTCCTTATATAGTTCATCTTCATAAGAAATACAACACATAAGTTTTCCACATACTCCACTAATCTTGGATGTATTTAAACTTAAATTTTGATCTTTTGCCATTTTCATGGTAACGACATCAAAATTTTTAAGATGCGTTTTACAACAAAGTTCTCTTCCACAATTTCCTAATCCCCCAATAGCCCGTGCTGCCTCACGAGGACCTATTTGTCGAAGTTCGACACGGATTTTATATTCTGGGGTTAGTATTTTTAGTAGATTACGAAAATCTACTCGATCATCAGCAGTATAATAGAAAACTATCTTAGAACGATCAATTGTATATTCGGCATATAGCGGTTTCATATCTAAGCCGCATTCTGCTACACTTTTTTTGAAAAACTGAAAGGCAACTTGGGCAAGTTCAGTATTTTTTTCTTCTTGTCGAAGATCTCTAGCTGTTGCTTTACGCATAACAGGTTTAAGTTCTGTTTCAAGTTTTTCATCAGAAATATCGTGATTTCCTAAAACTACTTTACCTAGTTCTAATCCTCTAACTGTTTCAACAATTGCATATTCTCCTGCTTCAAATACAAATTCTAAAGGGTCGAAATAATAAATTCTCCCAACTCCTTTAAACTGAATTCCTATAACTTTAGGCATAAATCCTCCTATAACTCTATAAACAAGCTAGCATACATTAATTCAACATTAGGATAATTATTTATTCTTTTTTCATATTCACAAATAATATCTAGTTGTTTAACTACTTGTTTAATATCTTCTTTTTTAAAGTCCATCATTTTAAAAACCTCAATAAAATGATTTTTAGGGGTTGGTTCTTGTAAATAATGGATTTTTTCTTCTAAAAATAAACTATATATTTCTAAAAATAACCGATTAAAATTGTTATCTTTTTTAGGTAAATTAGCATTACATATTAAATATGTTACATATTTATCTTTTCCAGCAATCTCTGTTAAAAGTATTTTTTTAAGCATCTCAATAATTGATGTCACAACACCTTCATTTATCAACTCATTAGCTTTTTCAAGGTTAGAAGTTAAATGAGATAGTACAAAGGCGTTGTCACGTTCTACCCCATTATCAATTAAGCTTTGTTCTAATAATTCTTTTCTTAAGGGTTTAAAATGTAATAATTGACAACGTGAAACAATGGTGTTTAACATTTTATTCGCATTTTGAGTTGTTAAAATAATATAATGGTTAGGAAAAGGTTCTTCAATAAATTTTAAAAGGGCATTAGCCGATGATTGGTTTAGTTTGTCGGCATCTTTAATAATATGAATTCGACTCCCTTTTTCTAAAGTTTTCATAACTGATTCTTTTAAAAGATTAGTAATTTGTTCTTTTTTAATTGTCCCATCTATTGCTTCAACAATATTTACATTAATATGTGTATTATTGAGAACTCTTAAACAAGAGGCACATACGCCACAAGGTTTGTTATCTTCACGGCACAAAAGTTTTGATGCTATATATAGTGCAGCCTCAAATTTTCCTGTTCCTGCTTCTCCTTCAAAAATATATGCATGAACTAATTTTTGACGATTGTAAGAATTATCCAAAATTCTTACTATTTCTGGTTGATTTGTTTTTAGTTCTTCAAACGTCATAATTTCACCTATTTATGATTTTCTAAATATTTATCAATTACCTCTATTGCTTGTTGTAATACTTCTTCTTTGGTTTTTTCACCATCAATTAATACAACTCGTTCAGGGAACTTTTCAACTAACTTTAAATATCCTTCATATACCGTTTTGTGGAAAGTATTAGTTTCTAATTCTAACCGGTCTAATTCTTTTTGATGGGTTTTTCTACTTAATCCGACCTCTGGTGAGACTAAAACATATAATGTTAAATCGGGGAGCATCCCTGATGTCGCAAACATATTCATATTGTATACTTCTTCAATTCCAATACCTCTAGCATATCCTTGGTAAGCTAACGAACTGTCTAGAAAACGATCACAAATAACTAGTTTATTAGCATCTAATGCTGGCAAAACAATTTCCCTTAAGTGTTGTCTGCGGCTTGCCGCATATAATAACGCTTCTGTTTTATCATCCATTGCGGTATTATCAGGATCTAAAATAATATCCCTTATTTTTTCAGCTATCATACTTCCACCAGGTTCTCTCGTAAATACTACTTCTTCACCCCGACTTAAAAATATTTCTTTTAGTCCTTCGATAAGGGTAGATTTGCCTGAGCCATCATTTCCCTCAATTGTAATAAATGCTTTCATATATCAATAGTCGAGTAGACAACTTATTGTCTACGCTTCTCCTTTCATTTTATATTGTTCTA
>CAYLLO010000061.1:0-5111 GCA_964384805.1 uncultured Staphylococcaceae bacterium
TACTTGTTTCACTTGCAACATAGCTTCCATAATATATTAAAATATTTGATTGTACTTTTGATTGTCTACTATAAGTAATACCATTAGCAGCGACACTTGCATTACTACCTTTTAAAATGATTAAATCTTTAATTTCATTTAAGTCAAATTCTTTTATTTTTTCTTTATTATAAGCTCCAAAAACAATATTTACAGCATCATAAACATTAAAGGCATCTAGACTAGCGGTTGTTGAACCAAACTCACCTTCATAGATATAAACATTTGCAATCGAAAATGTTTTAATTGTTTGATTACTTATTTCTGTAACCCCAGTAACAAAAGCTCCTCCATTACCACCGCCAAAATGTCCACCATAAATTTTCACAATTGAACCACCAATAACTTTTAATCCATAATAGGCTGCAGGACCTGATTTACCTGATGTATCTTTCTTTTTGTCATTATTCATATAACCATAAAATTCACCATTATAAACGATAATCTCTCCTATATCATCATTCGAAGAACTACCATTTACAAATATTCCGTTACCAAATTGAGCTTCATAATGTCCATTATAAATAGTAATATTTCCACCATCCAGTTCAACAGCATGCCCTCCCGTTATACTCTGATAACTTTTCCATCCAGCACTAATAGATGTTCCTATCGCATCATACTCATCGCCTATAGCATTTCCCAAAGTAAATACTTCGATACTATCAGTTGTTTCTTGATTTGAAATACCTAAAATAACATTCCCTTTTATGCTTGAATCATCCTTACTTTTACCAGAATAAATACCACCACCAATATTAGCAGTAATAGTACCTTTTTTAATCGTTACATCGCCACCATAAACTCTTACAGCATAACTTGTTACAACAAGTGAATTATAATTGTATCCACTTGATAATGTTTTGTTTTTTAATCCTGTATGAGTTATATTTAAATTGCCAGATGAGGTAAATGAGCCACCATTAACATAAATTCCGTCAGTATTAACATAATCAATATCTTCCTCAAGAACTCGCAATGTCAAATTATAAGTATTTTTATAGCTATCAGTAGTTGTATTACTTGATACTATTGTATAATCACTATTTTCTTTAAATATTATATTTCCATTTCTAATTGCTATAGCTGATGCTTTATTAGTATAAATTTTTCCTTTATTTTCTAATTCAATCGTACCGCCATTAGAAACTAAACCTATTTCATCACAATAAATATTACTTGCTTTAATATTTAATATACTATCATTATTTTTACTTGATAAAAATACTCCAACTGAAGCACTTACTGTACCTGATTTTTTAGATGAAGTAAATTCAGGAATTTTACCATTAAATACAATTTCATTATTGTCATCAAGTGAACAACCAATCGCAATTGTAGAATTATTAACATCAATATTTATTAAATCAGTTTCTGATGCAGCATATATTCCATAACAATTATTATTACTTAATAAATATATATTTCCACTATTCATATTTATTGTACCAGATGTAGAGTTAATACCATATGAATTTTCTCCATCTAAATGATACGAATAATTAGTAGATACTACAGAGCCTCCATTTTCAACAAAAACACCTTTTCCGCTTTTACCTTTAATTTTAACTACTGCTGCTTCATCAGCCTTCATTACGACTTGTCCATTAGATGAATATATTCCTGTAGCCTCATCACCTTTGATTTCAAAGTCAGAATTATATACAACAAAATTTTCTTTTTCTTCAATAGTTGAATAAATTGCATATGTACTATCACCAGAAATATCAAATTTAGAATTTTCGACATTTAATATTCCAGCTTCCATATTAATTGCTGATAAATATGTGCGTTTATCATCCGATAAAACATCCGAATTTAAATTATTAGTTATTTTTTTGAAAAAACTTCCACCTTTAATTAAAAGGTTACCACCATGCATACTAATAATGTTATTATTAGAAGAATAAAATTCACCTTTATCAATTTCAACAACAGCTTCTCCACTATTTAATATGCAATAACTTTCTCCATATTTTGCTATAGATTTATTATCCTTATTCTCCCAATAAAAATTTTTAAAATATTCAAGATTAAAAGCATTTTTATCAGATTCCTTAACAGGAACACTATTTCCAACATATTCAATCGAATCAGGAACTCTTGATGAAAAAGTACCATAATTAATATTTATTGTTCCACCGGATGCATTAACGCATGCAGTCTTATCAACACCAAAATACTGATAAAATGCTCCTTCTTGGACATCCAATTCGCCACTAGTCATTTGTATTGCCGCATAATATTTTTCTTTTTCCATTATTTCAGAAGCTTGTCCAATAACATTTTTATATCCATAAATTGTTACTTTTACATCTGTATCATTTTTAGAGGTAACTCCTGTATATTCATATGTATCACAATCAACATAATATGAATAACGCCAATCAGCCATTGAAGTATCTACTTCTGTTAAAGATGAATCTTTGCTAGTACGATAATAGCAATAAGTATCTGCTTCTATAGTAAAAGCACCTTTTGATACCTCTTCATCAAAATATAAATTCCCATGATTATATTCAATTTCTCCCGTTTGAGTTGGATATGATTTAATAATCGGTGCAAAAACAGTAGATTCACTTCCATTTATAGATAATTTTACTTGCTCAGCATTTTCTTTAACAATTGTACGTTTAGTTTCACTTTCTTCATCATTATTTAAAATCATATTATTATAAGTATAATATTCAGAATATCTAGGACCACTTTCAAAAAATCCAGTGACTACAGTTAAAACTCCACCATTAATATTAAATACTGAACCTACTGGATTATATAATCCTCCAGTCTGTTCATCAGATGAATCAACAATTGTAAGTCTAGTCCCTTCATTAATATTTAATATTGGTTCACTACCATTTCTTTGAATTTCAATACCATTAAGATCTAAAATCAAATCATTATTAAGATTTTCTGCCTTTTGAGTTATAATCAAAGGATTTTCAATTGACTTATCAAGTTGCACATATGAATAACCTTGATTAATTGCGGCGAACAGTTCTTCAGCTGTATCAACAACAAACACTGAATTAACTGTAAAATCAATTTCACTTTTACCTTGATATTTAGCATTTTCTTTACTAACATATTTACTCATAGAATATGTTAGTAAAAAAGAAATAAATATTACAAATAAAAGTATTAAAATAGAAACATTTTTAAAATATAAACTTTTCTTAACACATATTCTTTTCATATAAATTCTCTCCTTCTCTTATTTATTGTGTTTGTTCAAAAACGACATCCACATAAAAAGGATAGTTTTTAGAATAACTTTGTGCTAACCAATATATTTGTTTATCATTTTCATCATATAAACTAATATTATTTTCTTCAACTGACACTAAACCATTATCAGTTAATTCAGACCATTTTATTTTATTAATTGTTATTGAATTACGTTCATAATTTCTTATGATTTTCTTTTGCTTATAAACAATATTAGATAAGCTTAAAATTTGTTGACTTTTATTTTCACTTTTATTATTCGTTGTAATTTCTTTTGTTGTAATTTCAACATTTTCTGTTTCTACATTGATTCTTTCAAGATAATATTTTTTATTTGTTTTTATTAAGCTTATATCATCAGCCACTTCTAATAAAGGTTCATTACCTTTATAATAATCTAAATTTTCACCGTTTAAATAAAAAGCACGATAGATGAATCCTTCTTGAGTATATGTTCTTTCTTGTTTATTAGTTATAACAGTTAACTCATATCCAAAATATCCTGAAAGCTTAATTTCTGTTTTTTTTGTTATGTCTAACAATATAATCTCTTCTTCTCCATCAAGGCGTTTTACATTTGAAGTTTCAATTACATCTGTTTGCATAGTAATAGTATCAGTAGCATATGATAAAATATTATATTGCTCATTTATAAAATTTATTTTTTGCTTTCCAGTTCTTTTGACATTTAGTTTGCAAATATAATATAAGTTATTATTAGCATCAACTCCTTTTGCTACTGCTTTTTCCTTATAATTTTTGCTAGTTATATCGTCGTTACTAACATATTCATTCCAATTTATTTCTTCTATTTTCTCTATTTTATTTATTTCTATATTTTTATCAGAAAAAGTTTCAACAATCGGAGAAGAAACATTTTTAGATTCATTTCCATCTTTATATAAATTCACACTACCCGTAATAACTGTTTCTCCAATTTCTTTTTCACTTTCATTTGAAACATCTTTAGTATACTCTAAATTATCACTTATTATATAACTTTCTTTTATCGATTGAAGATATTTATTTCCATTAGATATTTCTTTAATTTTATTATATCCAACAGTATCATTATTTGAATCAGTTATAGCATCAACTATCGTCGCACCTAAATGGATATCAGAAATAGTACTTGTTGTTACAAGTTTAATTGTATATTTATGAGTTTCATCTTCTCCAGCAGGTAAAACAAAAGTATCTTTAATAATTGTTATTCGATAAAAATCAACTTCTGTTTCAAAATCAATTTCTATTGGTGGCATAATTTTACCACCTTCGACTTCTAATTCTTTATTATTTTCATTTGTTAGTGATGAAGTATCCCACATTCTAAATAACAGAGACTGATCGACAGTATCTGTATATTTTTCAATAGTTATAATAACACCATCACTAGATTTGGCTTCATATAAATTATCACCTGTAACTGTGAACTCTAAATCTTTAGCATCTGTTGCATGATAATCAATGCTTTCACTAGTACTATAACTACTTCCTACTTTAGAAAGCAAATCACTAATTACAATTTGCGGTATGACAGCATTATTATATTCATCTAACACTTGAAAAGCTAATTTTTTAGCAAAAATCATTGGTGCTGAAAAAGATAAATTATATTTTAATTTCACATCTGAAACTTGAGTTTTTCCATTTTCATCAGTTTTAAAATTATTGACCGAAAAATTCAAATTTCTTAAAACATTCATAGCAATCTTATCATCTTCATCTCCAGTTAAACTACTCCAAAATTCAGTATTAGTAAAAGATAATCCACTAACACTGTCAACGCTTGCTGAAACAGCAAAACTTCCAACTGTTGAATTTGAACTACTACTATTTGAATT
>CAYLLO010000062.1:0-4976 GCA_964384805.1 uncultured Staphylococcaceae bacterium
TTACCCCAACTAATTCTATAGGATTTTTACAAACCCCAACTGATTCTATCTAGTCAATTATTCTATCTAATGCTTTTTTGGATTTTGTAAAAATCTTATTTATAATTAATCATAATAACCCATTTCAACAAGTACTTCATATAGTACATCAGGATTATCAGTCATAATTACATCAACACCTAATTTAATTAGTTTTATCATTTCTTCACGATCATTAATAGTCCAATATTGAACTGAAATTCCTCGACGATGTGCTCGATTAATATAACTTTTTTTAGCAAGATTTAAATTAATTATTTCTTTAAAATTATATTCAGTGGGAATCTGTAAACATGAAAAGGAAGAATTATCAAAAAGATTTATTCCCAACATTTGCGTAATAATGAAGTTTTTAGCTACACCAAATGAAGCCCCACGAATAATATCAGGATACTCTTTACTTAAATATTCTTCTACTTCATCGTTAAATGTTCCAATTACAACTTTTCTAGTCATATCGTATTTTTTCATTTGTGATACTAATAAATCTGTTGCTAAAATCCCTCGTTCGCCAGAATCTTTTATTTCAATAATATACATAACATCAGTAGCTGCATACTTATCAAATAGTTCATCTATAGTTACAACCCGTAATTTTTCATTTAATAAGACTGTTGATTTGTTATTTTCGGATACCTCATTTAAAATATCACGATATGGATAATTACCATCTTTATCTTTAAAATTATACCCAAAGTTAAATTTTCTAATTTCTTCTAACGTATGTTCTTCAATATAGTAATCATCTGAACCTGCAAGTTCAGTACAGTCATTGATTGTCGCATTATGATTTAAAATCAAATGATTATCTTTAGTTAAATATAAATCCATTTCTATAATATCAACATGATATGCTTCGTATGAATAATCTATTGCCAAAAGCGTATTTTCGGGACGTAAATTTTTTCCTCCTCGGTGAGCCGCAATTAAAGGTCTTTCGTTTTTGTCAACAATAAAAGGGTTCTCTTCCATTATTTTTTCAGGTGGAATAATATTAATTGTCACCATAAAAACAATTATTGCTGTTAGAATACTTATTAAAATTATCCATTTTCTCTTCATTTTCATCACCTTGTACTATTATACTAAAAATAACTTATTTTGGCAAATAAATAGAAAAGAGTAGTTTTATTGTTATTTATTTTACATCAATGCAACTAATTCACAAAACTCTTTTTTATAAATATCATTAGTGTATAAATCATTATTAACTCTAGTCAAAATATTTGTATAATTTGTTTCGCCCTTATATTGAGAATTATTCAAAATAGAATTGTGGATCACAAAAACAAACAACAAACCAATAATAAAAATAAATATTGGGAAATGGGCTTATCTGGGGGTAGAATCAAAAAAGCATTAAATAAATGGACTGTCGATAAGTTACCTAATGATTATTATCGATTCAATAATATTGATGATGAAGATTTAAAACTTATATTTGAGTCATTTGGTATTAAAATACCCGTTAAACTTTTTAGAAAACAAGAATTAAAACACATAAAACAAACTATAGATCTTTCAAAATAGGTATCAAAAGTAGGTATCATTTTTCAAAAACATTTATATACAAAAAATAAAGGCAATAAGCAAATTATCTAGGCATACTCTGTATAATTGTTTACTGCCTTTTTAACTTTTTCCATTTTTTACTGGCAAACTAGGGGTTATACTATAATAAATATTTTATTGCAAAAAACAACCCAACCTTGGATTGTTTTTAATTAGATTATTAACTTTTTTTATCTTTATTATACTCTTGATTATCTCCTTTTGTGGTTTTTTCTTTATTCTCTTCTTTTTTAGAAGATGGCATAAATTTTTTAAATTGTTCCATTTTCTCATTTAATTCTTTAGGAAAATCTTTTGATACAGGGAAGACTTTCGCATTAACTATATTATCAGCAAATTTGGCCATAAATTCTACAGTTTTGATAAATTTATCTGGATCCAAATGTTCAATAATATCTTTACGAGAGTGAATTTCAGCTCCACCACGAGGAGCAAGGCGTGCAAAGGTTACTGCTGGAACACCTGCCATCACAAATGATGATGAATCTGATGAATACATATCAACTTTTGTGGTAATCGGAAATCCTTCAATTTTGCCTAAAATGTCAATATATTTAGCCACCGCTTCTTCACATGAACATACAGCAATTTCATATCCTAATAAAGTACCTGTCATATCAACATTAATATTGAATAATACTTTATCTAATTCTTCTTTATGTTTATCACAATAATTTTTTGAGCCAACTAATCCAATTTCTTCACTACCACACCAAATAAATTTTAAAGTTCGCTTTGGTTTGTTAGCATTAAAATAATGCATTAATTCCATAATGGTTATACTTCCAGTTCCATTATCCCAAGCACCACTTGAATAAATTACTGAATCAAAGTGAGCAGAAAAAGTGATTACTTCATCTGGTAATTCCGTTCCTAGAATAGTTGCGATAACATTATGACTTGTTCCCTTTTTATTAGCATCTTGTTTTAAAACAATATTAACCTTTTCCGGATTCATTCTTAATAGCTTTTGAGCATCCAAAATATGAATAACGATACCAGGAAAATTTGAATCATCCTCTGATTTTTTATAAGCATTTCTGGTTCTTATCTCTGATACCATTTCTTCTGAATCAAATAATGACCCATGAATTTGAATATATCCTATTGCTCCTGCTTTTTGAATTTTTTCCATTGTATCCGGTTTACCACCAGTAAGTAATACAATTTTATCTTTAACATCCAATAGATTAGCATCCATACCATTTTCAATATAACATAATGGGGCACTAATGCCTTCATCTGGTGTAGTACCACTTTTACCTATACCAATACAATTAAATTCACATTCTATAGGGCTAGTTACTTTAAATTTGGCTTCTATTATTTCTGGCATATCGATTTCAAAATCTTCAATTTTTACATCAATTCCTGCCTTCTTACATTCTTCTTCTAAAATGTAGGCACATTCCAATTCCTTTTCAGTTCCTGCAATTCTTTCGAAACTAATTTTTTTTAATACTTCAAATGCTCTATCTTTGTACAAATTCATATTTTCATTCTCCTTGTTATGTATTCTGTATTATCTTTTTTTCATTTTTAAAGTAATATTTTGATGTTAGTTGCCGAATAAGCAAAAGAATTCCCCTCACTGATAATTCAACCGCCATCGCAATCCATACTCCTACCAAACCAAATTTTCCCACTAAAACAATTGATAAACCGATTCTAACAAGCCAAATTGATGCTAAATTTAAAATACTTGGAAGTAAAGTATCCTCAGCTCCCCTTAAAGATCCAGATACTACTATTGAAATAGCATATAATGGTTCGGCAATTAATCCAATCCTTAAAATGGTTGTAGCAAGTGTTCTAACCTCAACTACAGGTGTTAAAATTTTAAATATAAACGGACATAAGAAAAACATTAAAATTGCCATTAAAGTCATTAATATTGTTCCTAATATTATGGAAATATTAGCATATTTTTTAGCATTTTTAAAATTTTTAGCCCCTATTTGTTGACCAACAAGTGTTGTTGCCGCAGAAGCCATCCCATAGCCAGGCATATAACATAAACTTTCTGCTGTTACCGCAAACGAGTGTGAAGCGATACTTACATTTCCTAAAGGAGCAACAATCATTGTTGATACAATCATTGCTCCACACATAGCTATTTGTTCTAATCCAATTGGAATTCCAATTTTTAGAGCTTTTTTCAAAATTGTCTTATCTAATTTACAATAATCTTTTTGAAGAATATTTAAATCTTTTTTGACAAAACAACAAAAAATAAACATCATTATAGAAACAATTATAGTCGCCACTCCTGTTCCTATTCCTGCCCCTAGCACTCCATATTGTGGAATAAATATCGCATTAAATACTACATCTAGCAAACACATAATAGTATTTAAAATACTAGGAATAATCATATTACCGCTACATTGTAAAACTGCTGATGATAAACTGTTCACCTGTATAAATGGCAAAGTAGTTACAAATACCAAAAAATACAAGCTAGCATCTTTTCTAATACTTACATCACCTTTTAACCAAATTGGTAAATCTTTACTTATCAATAAACCGATAATCATTAATAACAATGAAATAGCACTCGATGTAACTAATCCATGTTTCAAAATATTACGACCTTCTTTTTTATCGTTTGCTCCAAAGGCATGAGCAACTTGTACTGAAAAACCTATTGATACTGCCGATATTAAGCCTCCAAGTAACCAAGTACTAGTAGATACAAGACCTATTGCCGCAGATGCTTCTTCTCCTAAATTTCCGACCATCGCTGAATCAATATACTGCATAACTATTGAAGCTATTTGAGTAAGAATAGCTGGAATACTTAGTTTCCAAACATTAGATATTTGTTGTTTTAAACTTTCATTTGAACGTAAAATTTGTTCCATATAATTGCCCTACTTTTTTATATAAAGTATTATTTTTATACTAATTATACACTAAAAATTTACACATTAAAAATAAAATAATAACTTAAAACTTTTTTACTCTTTAGAATGAAAAAAAGGTAAAAAAAAGAACACACATAATTTTTCCTCATAATCTTAGGAAAAATGTATGCATATGTAATTTTTAGAAACTTTTAAAACTATTCTTATGTCTAACAATTCCTTTTACTAATCAAAGATATTTTCAAAAATACTCATAATGTTTTCCTTCTTAATTCAATAAAAATATAGGATGGAATAGCAATACCTATCCTAAAGAATTTACGTTTACTTCGGTTTTCTATGTTGCTTCCTTTTCAACACTCCAGATTAACGTCATATGAGCGGACGAATATTTTTTAATAAAATATAGGGTGGAATAACGATACCTACTCCTAAATTTACAGTACTCGGTTTTCTAAGTCGTTTCCTTTCCATACTCCACGTTTAACGTCATATGAG
>CAYLLO010000063.1:0-4696 GCA_964384805.1 uncultured Staphylococcaceae bacterium
TAAATACCCAGAATATTTGACAGCTAACATTTTACCCAGAATTCTTTACATTACTTTAAAAATAGTCAAACGATTTAAATCGTTTGACTATTTTTATTTCGATTAATAACTACAGGTTTTTCAACAACTAATCCTTCTTTAGCCCCTTTTACTGCTTTTATTAAAACAACATTGGAATACTCTTTATTAATATCATAAACAAACTTTAATTTTTTAATAATTAATTTTTTCTTACTAAATACTCTTATTACTTCATTAAGCCTAGAAGTTTGAAATAAAAAATATAAAGTTCCACTATTACGGAGATTGCGGCTAATACAACTAGCCATACTTTCTAATGAAAAATTATCTTCATGTTTTGCAAGTGCCAAATACTCATTATTTCCTAAATCTTTTGAAGGGGTTTTGAAATAAGGAGGATTAAATATAATGACATCTACTTCTTCATCAAGTTTAAACGTATTTCCATCAGCATGAATTAATTCATAATTCTTAACATTATTTAATTCCATATTTTTTTCAGCTAATAATAATGCTTTTTCATTGATATCAATTCCTATCAAACGACGAGGATTAAACATACTTGCATAAATCATTAAAGCTCCAGTATTTGTTCCGATATCCAATACCCTATCATTTCGATGAATTTCTAAAAATTCTCCCAAAACCATTGTATCTGTATTAATACAAAACATTTCATCGTCTTGGTATAATTTAATATTCTCATGTTTTGGTAAATAATCTACCCTAATACTCATAATTATTTACCTTTTTTATCATACTGAGCTTCATACATCATTCGGTATTTACCATTTTGATTATATAATTTTTCATGAGTTCCAGTTTCAACAATTTTACCATCATCTAAAACATAAATTTGATCAGCATGTCTAATTGTTGATAGACGATGCGCTACCACAAAAGTTGTTCTTCCTTTGGCCAAAATTTTTAAAGCATTTTGAATTAAAATTTCTGTCTCTGTATCAATATTAGCAGTTGCTTCATCAAGAATAATAATAGAAGGATTACGAAGTAATATTCTTGCAAAAGAAATTAATTGCTTTTCACCAGTTGATAAGTTTTCTCCTAAATATTCTAAAGTAGTGTGAATTCCTTCTGGATACTCTTTTACAAATTTACTAGCTCCTATCATATCCAAAACTTTTTCTACTTCTTCATCACTTACCTCTAATCCAAAAGTAATATTGGATTTAATTGTTCCACTAAAAATTGCTGGTTCTTGTAAAACATATCCTATATTACTACGAACTTCTTGCTTTGTATAGTTCATAAAATCGACATTATCAATATAAATTTTTCCTTTTTCTAAATCATAGAAACGTTGTAATAAAATCATCAACGTCGATTTACCTGACCCTGTATGTCCTACTAATCCGATAAACTCACCTGCTTTAACATGCATATTAATATTCTTTAAAACAACATTTTCATCATAAGCAAAGCTTACATTTTCAAATTTTATATCACCTTTAAAATTAGGTCGTTCATTAAACCCTAAATATTTATCTTCTTCTTGATCTAATAAATCAAAAATACGACTAGATGCAACAAAAGAATCTTCTAATGAGTTTAAATTCATAAAAATTTCTCTAATTGGATCAAAAATCTTATTAATATATGTTACATAAAGATATAACGCTCCAGCAGTAATAGCCATAGTGTCATTTAAAAATTGACGACCAAAATAATAAATAATTAAAGCAAGTAATGCATTTTGAATAAGTAATAATAATTCACCACCAAAAATGGAATTAATTTTTAAAGCTCTCATTTTATTATCATAATTTTTTAATAGTAACCCATCATATTCATTTGTCATAGCTTCTTCTTGGTTAAATTGTTGAATAATTGGCATTCCATCAACATATTGTGCCATTGAAGCATTAATAAGTGAATTCATTTCACGAATACGATGATGATATTTATTATTAACTTTTCGATAAACCGTCATCCATAAAAATATAAATGGGGCAGCTAAGAAGGTCAATAAAGATAGTTTCCAATTAACTTTAAATAATTCTACATAAACCATTATCAATGAAATAACTGCCGTTAAAATAGAAAAAATTACTTCATATAACCCTCTAACACCTTCAGAGTCACTTGTAATTTTAGTTACAATTTTACCACTTGGTTCAGCAACAAAGTATTTCATTGGTAAACGATTTATTTTATCAAAAGCATCTTTACGAATATCTAAAGTTAAACGCATCGAAGCCGTTAAAAAACAGACATGCTGAAAATATCGAAAAATAATTATTACTAATGTTAAAACACCATAAGTTATTAATAATCTAACTATTGGACTTATACTTGGTTCATAAAAAACTTTCAAATCTTCTTTTAATAATTTCATAGCAGCAACTTTACTATCATCAACAAGAATTAATTCATTTGTTGACTCGTCATATTCAACAATATCACTACTACTAAAAACACCATTTAATATATAATATCCATCTGAACAATATACAATGGAAATAATATCTTCAACATGATGATTTGGTATATCTTCTTCTTTTATTTTTTGATAATTATTTCCTAAGTATTCAACATTCCCACAAGCATCTTTAACCCATGTAGTTTGAACCCCCAATAAATGATTATCTAATACTTGATTAATTAGCTTAGGTTGAAGCAATTCAATATAAGTGAAAGCTAATAAAAATAATAGTGAAATAATAATTAACCATTTACTTTTTCTAGCGTATTTTAAAACCCTTTTAAGAACAACTCCTGCCGTATATTTTTGATAACAATCAAAACTTTTTTTTCGATTTGGAGTTTGATTAATTGTATTTTTTACCATTTTAGTCTTCCCCCATTTCTTGAATTTTGTATTGTTCATAATACCAACCATGCTTATCCATAAGTTCACTATGTGTCCCACGTTCAACAATTTTTCCTTGATCCATAACGATAATTTCATCACAACCTTCTACCGCCGTTAAACGATGAGCAATAATGATATTCGTCTTATTATTACGGATTTTTTTCAAGTTTTTGATAATATTAGACTCTGTTGAACCATCTACTGCACTAAGTGAATCATCTAAAATTAAAATTTTAGCATCTTTCATTAAAGCTCTTGCAATCGATAATCGTTGCTTTTGTCCGCCTGATAATGTTACACCATATTCCCCAACAATTGTATCCAAACCATCTTCCAAAAATACTAAATCTTTTTTAAAATCAGCCATTTCAATCGCTTCATCCAATGTAATTTGAGATTGTGAAGTTTTTCCCATTAAAATATTATCTCTAACAGATCTTGCGAAAAGGAGATGTTCTTGGGGAACATAAGCCACCAAACATCTAATACTAGTCTTTTTATATTGCTTAATAGAAATACCATCAACTAATAAAGAATTATCATTTTTTACAATATACCGATATAATAAACCTTTTATTAAGGTTGTTTTACCACTTCCAGTTTTTCCTACAATTCCTAAAGATTTTCCATTGGTAATTGTTAAATTAATTTCTTTAATCACTTCATAATCAGTATTCGGATAAGTAAAACTGTAATTATCAAACTTAATTTCATTAAAATCATCTATTATTAAATCTTCTTCTTTTTCTTTAATATCAGGTATTGCTTCAATTACTTCCATAACTCTATCAAAAGATATGAAACTTTGAGCAAATCTTGCGATTTGATTACCTAATTGCATTACTGGTGAAGAAAATTGTGCTAACAATAAACTAAAAGTAATTAATTCTCCAACCGTTAATTTTTGATTAATTATAAGATAAGCTCCATAACCATAAGCTACTAATTGACTAATATTTGTAAAAAATCTAAATGTTGGCCCAAATGTCGACTGCATTAATACTGATTTTCGTTCAGTTTTATAACAATCATCAGCAGAATTTTTCAATTTCTGACTGTCTTCTTCTTCACTTACAAAAGCTCTAATTAATTTGACATGTTGTACACTCTCCATTGCAAGATTACTTAAAATTGAATCTTTTTTTCTTACCAAACGCCAATTATCACTTATTTTGGGACGCATAATCACAACAACTATAAAAATAATCGGCAATGGTAAAATTGAAAAAAGTGTAAGCATAGGATGTAATTTAACCATCGATATAGCTGAAAGGACCAACGTTAAAAGAATAGTAATAACTCCAAATATTAAATGAGTACAAACATTAGCTGTCATAAAAGTATCTGATGTTGCTCTTGTCATCAAATCTCCTGGATGATAAGTAGTAAAATATGCGGCATCTTGTCGTAAAATATTCTTCATGAAACGAATTTTAATTTCGTAAAATAAACGATGAAATAAATTACCTAAACATATACTTTTAAAAATACTTATCACAAATTTAGTAATTACAATGAGAATCAAAGATAGTAGTAAAGTAATCAAAACAGAGTTACTTATTTGTCCTAAACCAATTAAATCAACAGCTTCACCGATGATTTCAGGTTTTAATACATCACAATAAATAATAATAATTGATAAAATAACCGTTAATAAATATTTCCACCAATATTTTTTCAAATACCAATCTATCTTTTTTAATCGTTTCATAATAAATTTCCTTTCCCACATATTTGACTATTATAACATAATTCGACAACTAATACTTTTTTTATGCTTTAAAAATTAAAAAAGGGGCTGTTAAATAACCTATTAATTTAGGTGAGCCTCTTTTTTCTTAT
>CAYLLO010000064.1:0-4546 GCA_964384805.1 uncultured Staphylococcaceae bacterium
CCTCGGTATTGTTAGATAAAAAAATTGATTGGGTCAATCGAAGTGTTTTTACAACACTTGCGATGGTATACATTGTTTATGGTAAAACAATTTTTGAAATGTGGCTATATCGTGCTATTGGTCTTAATTTAATTAATTTTGATGATTTTCAAAGGGCAATAGTTAATGCGAAAAACGATGAGTTAGGTGTTTTAGATTTTGATAATGATTTTTTTAAAAAAGAAGGTGAAAAATTAATTAAGGAGTACGAAGATTTAGACGGTGTATTAAAAGCTTTTATCAAGAAAGAATGGGAGGAATAAAACAAGAAGATTTTATAAAAAGTGAGGTAATAATAATGGCACAAAAGAAAAGACAAAAAACTATAGGTGAAAAAATTAGTAATTTTACTGCTAGAAGTAATAATTCTAAATTAAAAGCTAATCAACGTAAATATGCGAGTAAAAGAGTGGAAAATTTAAAAAAGAAAAAAGAACGATATTCTGTTATTGTTTTTCCTGATAATATTCTTTTTGGTTCTAAAAAGAAGGGAAGAAAGCATAATTATGTTGTTTTATCAAATGATAAAGATAATGTAGTAATTGCACAAGTTACTCATTCTGATAATGTTTCTAAAGAACATAAATTAGAATATTTTGATGGTATTTCAAAACTAAAACCTAAAAAGTATAAGAAGGGGGTTAATAAAAAACCGATTTCTTATTTAAAAGGTTATGAATCTAGAAATCCCAAAAATAAACTTTCTAAAAAAGATAAAAAAATGGTTGATAAAATGTTTAAATAAAAAAAGAAGAACCTCTTTAGAAGTTCTTATTAGCACACATCTTAGATGTGGACCATTGTACATAAGAGTACGATCATATGTGCCATTAATAGTATATCACAAAAATATAAAAAAAGTCAAGCAAAATTTTTAAAGCATAAAAAAATAAAGAAAGAGGTAATTATAAATGAAAAAAGAATTATTGGTAAATGGTAGTGTAGTAGAATTACGAAACGGCTTAAAATATTTATACATTGACGGAACACTTTTATGTGTTGATTCATTAGGCGAGGCTGAAGATATTGACGATTATGATGAAGAGTTAATTAGCTTATTTGATGCTCAATATGATATTATGAAAATTCATGTTGATCCAAAAAGCCCTGTAGGTCTTTTAAGTAAATCACTTCGAGATGTTTTTTGGAACGATAAGTGGATGTGGGTTAGAGGAGAAGAAAAAGAAAAATGTGATAATTGTAATATTATTGAATCTTTTTCCGAAACGATGTTATTGGTTTTGAAATTATTAGATGATTCTAAAATTGAAGAGGCTAAGTTTGTAATGAAGAATTTTTTAGATGAAAGAAAATAATTGGTAAAAATTACCAGTAATATTTTAGTTGATTAAAAATTATGAAAATAATATAATCTACGTGGGTAGATGGATATGGAGTAATGTATGCAGTTAAAAGATTTGAAAGAAAAATATTTGTTATATGTACAAGCTAATTTTGCTGAAGGTACTTTTAGATGTTATAAAAATCATCTGGATTATACTATTAATTATTTTGAAGAAATAGGAATTAAATATTTAAATGAACTAGAAACAATTGATATAACTAAATTTATTATTTTTCAAAGAAACAGAGGAGTTTCTAATTCAACTATTAATAAACGTATTGGGCCGTTAAAACGTATGTTATTTTATTGTTGTAAAGAATTTGAAGGACTTGATGAAGTTAGAAAATTGAAAGAAAAGAAGGTTACATTTAAATATTTAAATAATGATCAGCTTGAAAAAATAATTAATTATGTAGATTCAGGAGTATTATCTATTCAATCGGAATTAATAATACATCTTCTTCTTGATACTGGGATGAGACCTAGTGAATTATTAAAATTAAGAAAACGTGATATTAATTTAAAAAATAATACGATTTTATTATCTGAAACTAAAACAGATGTCGAAAGATATGTTCGATTTACTAATCATACTTATTTTTTATTAAAGAGTTTTACAAAAGATATGAGAAATGATGAATATATCATTAAACTTAAATATGATGGTTTAAAATCTATTTTTACAAGAATAAAGGATAGACTAGGTCTAGTTAAATTTTATCCTTATATGTTACGTCATACACATGCAACAATCTTAGTGAAGAATAAAGCTCCAATCTTTTATATTCAAAATGATATGGGGCATTCTAATGTAAAAACTACAGAAAGATATTGTCATTTGAATTTTGATGATCATCAAAAAATTTATAATGACTGCTTTTTTTATTAATTTTATTGACAAAAAACAAATATCGATTTATAATTAAGTTGTCTTAAGATTTACATTAATTGATATAAAAATATTAGAATATTTTTGGATAGAGCAACGGCCTTCTAAGCCGTGTGTCGGGGGTTCGAATCCCTCTCGGGATGCCATTTTGTATTTTAACATCGCTTAGCGGTGTTTTTTATATAATCTTATGCGTTATTGATACTGTTTATATGATAACCATGGCTATATGATTAAATGATGATGAAATCAACAAAGAAGAAGTTGAAAAAAATTATATATAAAATTGCAAAATAAATATAATAGGTAAGATGGTGCACCGGTTGGTTGTATATGTAGTTGGTGGGAATCTAACCTAGAAAGATTTAGCAAGTCATTTAGTACTTTAGACAAAGTGCCTTAATCGTGAGTCAAGGGTTAAGTGTAGGACATAGATAATGTGAGCCTAAATACGAAAGTGTGAAGTGATTGAGTTCATTAATTATAAATAGTAGAAGTTGATACACTTTCTGCAGTAGACAATACTGGGTATATCGGTAATGTGAGATGTAATGGAAGTTCTATTGAGATAAGATGGCTAGGCGGCATTACATAGTCATTATATGCATACCTGTGAGGTCTTTAAATAGTAATCTATTTGTAAGGTCTTGAAAACTAAGAAATAGGAATGGATATTAAAAAGTTGAATTCTTCCATGGTACCAATGAAAGTAGTAACGACACTGGACGAAAGGAAAGAATATCATAACGAGCGTTTCTTGGAGTAAAATATTTGGATATGCTTGAGGTAATGGAGAAATGGAAAATGTGTGATGAGATATAGGAATTATTTAGTAATGAATAATTTGAAGAGTGTTATGAAGAGCTGTATGCCTTAACTTAGCATGTGTGGTTTCGTGAGGCCACATTATAATATTTTGAAACAATATAAAATGAAAGGAGAATCGTAGACAATAAATTGTTTACCTAACAAAATATTTATGTTTGAAAAAATTGTTGTTATCCCGGATTCTTTTAAAAATACTATGGATAGTGAGACTGTTGCCTATATAATAAAAAAGACAATTTGTGAGTGTATTCCTGGTATGGATGTTTATACATACCCTATTGCTGATGGAGGAGAAGGAACGACTTTAATTTTTTCTAAATATTTAAGTTTGAGTATTAAAAAAATTAAAACTACTAATGCTTTTGGTAAGGAAATAGAAGTTGAATATGGTTCGAATGGTACTATAGGGGTTATTGATATAGCAAGTGTGGTTGGTTTTTCTGCAAATGAAGGAGAAAAATTGAATCCCAGTATTGCTACTACATATGGAATAGGAATTGTGCTGAAGGAGATGCTTAAAAAAGGTCATAAAAAAATTTATGTAGGATTAGGTGGAAGTATCACTAATGACTTAGGTATGGGAATGCTAGCGGGCATGGGAGTAATTTTTAATGACTATAATGATTTAGAATTTATACCTACTGGGGCTACGCTAAAAAATATTAAAAAAATAAATTCTGAAATACTTAAGAATATAGATTGTGAAATAGTTTGTTTGTCTGATGTTAAAAGTCCATTGTTTGGGCCAACTGGAGCTGCAAAAATGTTTGCTAAACAAAAAGGCGCAGATGATGCTATGATTAAAAGATTAGAAGAAGATGGAAAGACATTAGTAAAAGTAATAGAAAAAGAATATAATAATTTTTCTGATTTTTATGGTAGTGGAGCAGCTGGAGGACTTGGGTATGCTTTTAAAACTTTTTTAAAAGCAGAAATAGTTTCGGGTATAGATGAAATTTTAAAAGTATCTAAAATAAGCGATAACTTAAATGAAAAAACTCTTATAATAACGGGAGAGGGGAAACTTGATAAACAATCTATGGAAGGTAAAGTGTTAAGTGGTGTTATGAAAATGGCTAAAAAAACTATGTCCAAGATTGTGATAATAGCAGGTTGTGTTGAGGGTGATTATGAAATGGATGGAATTGATAAAGTGTTTGCCTGTTCTGAATTTGGAGTAAGTATTGAAATGGTTAAAAAAACTTGTAAAAGTGATTTAAAAAAAGCTACAGTAGATATGTGTAAATATATTTGTGAAAAAAGTTATTAAATTGTTATCATATTTGTGGACAAAAAAGTCGAAAAAGAGTATAATAAAAAAGATGTTGTTAGAGGTACTGCATATTTCAAATCACTTATAAAAAATAAATGATTAAAAATATATCATTTTTCTTGACAACACAAATAAGTTTTGATATAATATTAGGGCAATGTGCGCAGAGCAC
>CAYLLO010000065.1:0-4338 GCA_964384805.1 uncultured Staphylococcaceae bacterium
TTTTATCATGCTTATAAATTTAAATTTTTTTGTAAATTTCTAAAAACGTTGACACAATTAATGCTGTTTAAATAACACAATATTCTCATGTTTCTTGACAATTAAACTTACAATAAAATAATTACCATCTTTGATTACCTGTACTAATTCAATATTATCAATTTTTTCTAATGATGAAGTTCGACAATTTTCAAATTTTTTCCTAATTTCACTTTCTGCATAAGTAATAGATGAGGTTTCATCATATATTTTATTAATAAATACCTGCTCATAATAAGTAATTTCAGTAATTTGAATAATTTTAAATAAATTAAAAAGTGTTTCAACTTTTGCATAATAATTATCGAATAATTCATAACTTTTTCCTATTGAATTACCAAATATACTGACCCTTTTAACCTTTTTAATTTTCCCTGAATATACCAATTCTTCGGTATTAATTGGAATCATTATTTTTTCTAAACTCAATGTCTTACCAATTATGATTCCCTTACTTTTAACAAGATTGGATTGATTAGTTGCATCTATTTCAATAAGCATATTGCCACTAACTAGCAAATCACCTTTTTTTACACTTTGATTTTTTTCAATCATTACTACTCCTCGTTGCACAATAATATCACTTATTATTGCATCAGTTTTAGCAACTAAATCACCTGTATATGTTAAATCTTCAATCTCATTTTTAGGTACTTCTTGTTTTTGAATATCAATTAGTATTCGACTATTATCAAGAGTTAATCCAATCCATGCATATTCAGGATATTTATTCCGTAACTCTTGAGAAATATTATTAACTGAATCATCTAAAACATATAATGGTCCTTTGGAAACTAAATGCTTTAAAACATCATTATATACTTCACTTCTAAAATCATTAGGATTAGTAAATTCTATTACTCTAATAAAATTTCCTGTTGTAAAAAGAATAATTAAACATAAAAAAATAGTTAATATACCTGTTAAATGTTTTAAAATAGTATGTTTAATATGATATTTATAACGATCTAGTGATTCAACTTGCTCATCATTAATTTTATGACTAGTTAGAAAAAACACTTCACCATCTTCAATTTTTTTTATTTTACAAGTAACATTATTTACTTGAATATATTTTAAAAAGTATTTTTTATTGGTTCTATTAATATATCTTTTATTCAATGACAATTTCTTTAATCGTTCCATAAATTTCAATCATAAACTGATTTAAAGAATTTATCTTTAAGTTTTCACCTTTTAATAGATAATTGTCTACTTTTATAACGTTATCTTCTATATCTATTAACTGTTTATAGTTTTCAATTATTAAATGTTTACCATTATGCATTTTAATAGTAAATATTGAATACTCAGGTATCAGTTTATTCATTATAACACCTCTCTCATTAATTATATGAATCAAATTAAAAACCTATAACAACGATTAATTCGTCTGTTATAGGTCTAATTCAAAAATTAATAAGAACGATGACTACCGGCTTTGCGAGCAGCACGTTTCTTTTCTTTACGAATATCACTAGGTTTCATATAGTGTTGACGTTTACGAGCTTCTACAAGGGTACCCGATCTAGAAACATCACGTTTAAATCTTTTTAGGGCTTCATCTAGTGTATCATTTTCACGAACTATTGTCTTAGGCATAACTTTTGGTCCCTCCTTCCGCACCATAAATTCTACTATATTATACAAGATTTTTCGAAAAATGTAAAATAATATTATAATTTATTTTTTATAATATCCCTTTTTTTGAAACTCTTCAACCATTCTTTTAATAGCCTTTCCACGATGACTTATTTTATTTTTTTCATCTAGGGGAATTTCTGCAAATGTTTTATTTAAAGGAGGATAGAAAAATATGCTATCATATCCAAATCCACCATTACCTCTTTCTTCATCAATTATTTCACCATAAATTTTTTCATTAATCATAATAGTTTTTTCACCATTATAATATACCAAATCGCAGTTATACCAAGCTTTAGCAGGAAACTTTCCCTTTAAATTTAGTCGTAAAAAATCACGATTTGCTTTATCGTCACCACCAGAATATCTAGCAGAATTAATGCCAGGTTCACCATTTAAAACTTCAACACATATTCCTGAATCATCACATAAACATGGAATTTTTAAAGCATTATAATAATATTTAGCTTTTATAAGAGCATTTTCAGCAAATGTTTTTCCATCTTCAACTGGTTCAGGTATACTTTTATTTGTCAAATATTCATCTAAACCAACAACTTCAATTCCAATTTTTTCAAACTCACTTTTAAATTCTTTAATTTTGTGTGTATTTTTAGTTCCAATTATAATTTTCATAATTCAATCTGTAAACAATTTATTGTCTACACTTCTCCTTTAATTTTATCCAAAAGATTATAATACTATTTAAAATTAATATAATTACTTGCACTTTTTCTAGTTATCTCATTATAACATTTTTTTATAAAAAAAGATAGAATAGTACTAAAAATACTATTCTACAATTACACCAAAAACTGCTTCATATAATTTTTTTTCTTTGTTATTAATTGATAATTTAGATAATTCAAAATTAGCTTCAAAACTATATGTCAAACTCATTAAAATTTGTTCATTTAGTTCTAAATCATTAACAAAATTGATAACTACAGAATCTTCATTTAATTCATATTCATAATTCCAAACCGCTTCATCTTCTGCTAAAGAATATGTTTTATCTAAAATATAACTACATACATCATCTTCTAAATGAAAATAGGTTATAGGCAAAAGATAGTCGTCTTTACAATATACAACAATAGTAGCTGTTGACTCTAAAAGATAACTAGTTTCATATTCTAAATTAATTCCCATATTTCTAGTAATTTTCGAAACAGTATAATCATTTATTTTTTGTACTTCGACATTGTCTACAAATAATTTAATTTCTTCTATTTCTTGATTACTAAATGTCCATGCTAGCGTCTCTGCGGTACTTCTTCCATCAGATGAAATAATTTCTGCAGAAACATATAACTCAAGAATATTTCCATTTATTTTATAACTATTTAAAATCGTATCTTTATTAATAGTAGTTCTATATCCTGCTGGAAGTAAACTTGCATCTTTTGTCAATAAATTCCATTTTTGAACAATTTCATCTTCCAATTTTTCCTCGATTGCAACTTCCAAACCAACAATTAAACCATCACTATTTTTGACATATACTAATTCACTTACAGTATCATTATTAGTTTTTTCTTCTACCTTATCATTATTAAACCATTTTTCATAAGTTGATTTAGGTATCACTACAGCTACTCCTATCAACAATAATACCAAAACAACAATAAATATTTTAATTTTTGATTTCATTTTTACACCTCACTAAAGTGTACTCATGAACTTCAAAAATATGCCAAAAATTTATATAAAAACGAAACTTTTTATTTAAATAGTGCTATAATTAGTTAATGAGGTATACTTATGGAAGAACAAAAAATAATTAATATCCCCCCTGTTAAAGGTTATTTAGATTATGAAAATAAAAAAAATACTAGTATTAAAGCAATTTTAATATACATCTTGTTAATGTATGTTATTAACATTTTAGTTCAATTTTTATTAATGTCTATATCTCCTATTGTAACAGGAGTACCTTTGTATGAAATAAATGAATTAGGAGAAGAAATTTTAAATGAAAAAAATGCTCTTTTTATTAATTCTTGGACTCAAATAATTATTTACACTACTATGACTATTAGTCTCATTTATATTACCAAACGATATTTAATACTAGACTTACGTGAATGCCAAAAAAATATTAAATTTCCAATAATTGAGACACTCATAGGAATTGGAATTTTTTATGGTATTTCTATCATTTCAGAACTTTTTCTAAAAATTATAGAAGTCAATGATTCATCAGCTAATCAAGGTGCTATTATTGAAATTTTGAAAGGCGATTATGGTTTTTTAGTCATATTAAGTATTATTTTGATGGGTCCAATTTGTGAAGAAATAATTTTCCGTCAAAGTGCTTTCAACCTATTTAAACCTCACACAAAAGCATGGATAAAAATTGGAATAACCGGTTTTATTTTTGGATTCATACATGTTGCTTCTGCCATCATATCTTATCTTTTAACTGGCGAACATTATTCAGTTATTTTAAAAGAATTATTACTTGGGGTACCTTATATTCTACAAGGTATGGCATTAAGTTATATTTACTATCGCAGTAAACAAAATATTGTTCCAGTAACAATTATACATATTTTAAATAATTTACTTGCTGCTATAAACATCTTTTTACTTCAATAAAAAAGGGGCTGTTAAATAACCTATGAATTTAGGTTTGCCCCTTTTTATTATTTT
>CAYLLO010000066.1:0-4300 GCA_964384805.1 uncultured Staphylococcaceae bacterium
ATTTAGATTGGGATTAATTTTTTTAAAAACTTATACATGTTTTTTACCTCCTCACCTAGTAAATCGTAAAAAGTTTGAAAAATACAACATTTAAAATAAAAAAGCGAAAAATTTTTTTCACTTCTAATTTAATCTCTTTAATTTTTTTCTATATCTTTCTCTAATTCTTTTTAACATACTACTAACTGCTTGCTGAGTAACACCTATTTTTTTAGCAACTTCTTTTTCAGTTAATTTTCTATTCCCATCAAAAAAGAATTTTAGGAATTTAACATCTTTATTAGATAATAAACTATAGTCTATTTCATAATTTTTAATTTCAGATGTTTTATCAATTAATTTATAAATCAATTCTTCACCATCATCTGCTACAACATTTAAACTAATATTTTTTAAGTTTTTTCCTGATTTATATTTTCTACAAAAATCAATTCTTCTACGTTCGCATATAACATTTATATATTTTCTAAATTGATTTTCATTACAAAATAAATAAAATTCATTAATTACATTAGTCATTAGTTTAACATCTTTTAAATTTAATATGTTATCCTTAAACCCATACTTCTTCTTAAATGATTTATAATATTTACTTTTAATTATGTTTTTAAGTATTATATTTATTTTTTTACACTCTAAATTATCTTTAATTAGTTCTTTTTCTGGTTTATAATATGATATCCCTTTGTATATTTCTAACAATAATTCTTGTTTTAAATCTTCTTTATAATATCTTACAATTTTTGAACACTGAATATTTATTAACTTATCTAATTCATTAATGATATCTTCATATAAAAATTCATCATTTGTTTGTTGATATTCTAATACTTTTTTTATTAGTGTATTCATTTTTCCCCCTACGAATAACGAGGAGTGATTTATTAACTTACTCCTCACTATGTATCACGTAAAAATAAGTCAAAATTACAACCACCAATTAAAAATTTATCTTTATATCAATTTACAATTTTTAAACTTATTCTACAATTAGTAAATCGTAAAGATTTTTAAAAATACAACATTAATTTAAATTTATTTTTTTTAAAAAAACTCACGATATGCCTTATGATATTTATATGAATATGTTGGAAGAAGCTGATCCTTTTGAGGAAGCTGAATATATAGTCATTGAATGTGTTTATTGTCATAATGGTGATATGTTGCCTACCAAATATTTTAAATAAAGTTTTTTACAATTAATTCACACACTTTTTGTTATGCCTTCTTGTATTAGGGGGTATTTTTTCTATCATAAGTCTTAGTATATAGTTTCCTTATAAATAAAAAAGCATCCTTTACCTTTTTTGGTAAAAGATGCTTTTATATATAACACTTTATTTAGTATATTTATAATTTATTCAATACTATTTTTTAAAAAATATCAACTACATCTATTCCGCTACACAATTATTCAATAAAAATATTTTCCACTTTCTTCTAACATGTTTTCTAGTGTTTCATCAACATTTTCTTTCTCATTTTTAACTTTAATAACTTATTCACAATTATTTTCTTCATTTATTTCTACGTAGTATTCTTTATCATTTTGAATATAAAACTACTCCTAGCTCATTATCTTCTTTTATAATCTTTCATGATATGCATTACTCTTGTAGTTTTTTATAATGGATTATATGTATCATTTAAGCTACATCTCAAAGTTTTTGAATAGCACATATTCTGTATTAACAGTGAATTTGTCTTTTTCAACTTTACTATTTGAATTTTGTTACCAAATAAATATATTTATAAATAATGATTTATCAAGTATGTCATTACAAAGTACTTTTATTGTTTACATGATACAATACAAGTTTTAATTACTTTAATTTTTCCTATTAACTGTTTTCTTTTAAATATTTATAAACGTCATAAAAACATTATGCTATAGTAGCCCAAAGTGTACCCTTATTAATTAAATTCTTAAAACAAATATTAGACTTTGTAATATTAAATAACCTTCCAAATAGGAAGGTTATTTTTCTTGTATTTTATTATGACTATTTTGTAGCTTGTGTAGCATTTACAACAATATCAAATACTACTTTTTGGTTTTGAGCTAAATTATTTGATGTTGAATCAATAAATTCAACTTTTACATTAAACACTTTTGATGTGTCATTAGCACCCATTGTTCCGGCTTCCATTGTCAATGAACTTGATAATTCACTTAACTTTTTAGTAGTTGTTTTACCATTAGCATGAGTTATTGTAACTTGTAATTGTTCAGCAAGTTTATTTGCTTCACTTGATAATTTAATTGCTACACTATATGTAAATGCTACATTACCATTATTTGATAACTTTAATTCTGCATCGAAATAACTTCCTGGAGCAATCATCATTCCTGTAGCATCTATTCCGAAAATATTTTCTTTATTAGTGCTTGTAAAATTAACATCATCTTCAACTACTATTGTTTCTAGAAATCCATTCTCATCTAATACTCTGTATTCTAAATTTGTTCTTGTTAATTCTACATCTAAATTACCTGCTGCTAAGTGATTTTTTACTAATGCTGAATCAGTAAACAAGGCATATGTCATACCTACCATTGCACATAAGCATAGTACAATTATTGAAAATGATACTAAAAGTGTTCTTTTTTTCTTACTCATATAGTTTTCCTTCCTTTTAAAATTATTATTGATTCGCTTTTTCTGCTGTATCAATCTTTTTTTCTTTGATATAATCGTAAATAACGTACCCTATTGTTGATAAACTTACGAATACACCAACTATGATAAATGTGATTATTACTGGTTTCATCTAATCATCTTCTCCTCTTGGATTATTATTTCTTTCCAATTCTGCTAAACGTCTTCTTAATTCCTCTAATTCATCATCTTTTTTCTTTTGCTCTTCTATATGTTGTTGTCTCTTTTCTGCATTTAAAACTCCTGCAATCTTTAATACTTCCATCACAATGATAATTAAACATGGTATCATAATGATGAAAACTATTCCTATCGGAGTCTTTATTAAGCTTATAATTAAACCTAACAAATATGATTTGCCTGTTACTTTTCCTATTACATAGTTTGTACTTACTACATCTGAAGTATCTATTGTTTGATAAAGTTGCCCACTATCTGAATTTTTATTATCACCTGAAAGTTCTATAATATATCCGCCTTTATCTTTTTCGGTAATTTTAACAATTCTATGTGTGATAGTTACTTGTTCAGTGTATACATATCTAAAGGTTAATACATCCCCTTCTTTTAATTTACTATACCACTCTTCTGCTTTTTCTTCATCGTCTGGTACTGTTTTAACAAAAATCATTGAACGTATTGGTAAGCTCTTAATCTTATAGTTTGATACATCTGTTTCTTCACATTTAGCCATTGAATCAGATGTTACTATTCTTATTTGGGTTCCAAATATTACTGCTGTTCCATCTTTATCTTTTTTAGCGGTTATTGTCATTATAACTGACAATACACATATAACGATAAACGTATACAATATGACATCTAGAACTATTTTACTTATTTTTTTAAATTTTTCTTTATCTATTTTACTGATAATATTATTAATGATATTTTTCATATTTTTTCCTACTTATTAGTAGCCTGAATCACTACATCAAAGGTTGTTTGCGTATTCTTAGCCTCATTACCAACACTTTCTAGCATATAGTAGGTTACTTCTAAATCATATTTTTTTCTTAATTCCATTTTACATTCAAAGGTTATTGGCTCTCCTGTAAATACATCTTTTAACAATTTATCACACAATACTTCATTTCCCATTTGGATTTTTACATACACAAATTCTTTTAATCCTAAATCTTCTTCTTCAATAAAATCTAAAGAAATTTGATATGTACTTGCTACTTCTGTTTGTAGTTTTATAGTATACTCATCACTACTTCCAGGAACTATATTTAAACTTTCAAACTTTACAATTTTTTCCCCATTATCTTCAACATCTACCCTTATTACATTGTTTCTTAATATCGGATTTAATAACATCCAAATTATTAAGGCAATTCCTATAACTACTAGTGTAATCAATGAACCTAAGATAATATTTGTCGTTGTTTTCTTGTTCATTTTTACCTCCTATATTTATTTTAATGCTTATTATTAATAACTATTCTACCTTATTATATCATTTTTTATAATGATTTGTCAATCATTATAAAAAACAATTTAGGATATTAAAAAAAAGGAAATTTTCAACTCCAAATAAAATAAAAACTGGACTTTAAGCCAGTTTAAACCATTTTAAAGAAAATGTTTAGAATAAAATTGCTTGTCATTCCTCTTTGTAGTTCATAAAAGTACAC
>CAYLLO010000067.1:0-4242 GCA_964384805.1 uncultured Staphylococcaceae bacterium
CGGAAATCGAATTCATTGCTTCATTTAATTCACCAGTACTTTTTTTAAATTCTAATGTTTCATCTTCAATACCAAAATTCATAATTTCTACCTCCAATTATAAATTATCATGTACATTATAACATAAAATCGTATTTACGTCAAATAAAATGTCGTAAATGCTTTTGTCGTAAATTGTCGTTTAAAAATTTTGCTAGACATCTTACCATTCCTGCGCCCTTAATTCCAACTAAATAAAATTTGCCTTTAATCACCCATTTTAATGTATGTAATTTACCTAAAATATGTAAAAAACAAATATTAAAATTTAATAAAGTTACAATTTAAATATTACTTAAAAATCACCACTGCATTATATGAATAATATTTCATATTATGCGATGGTGATATTAATATTGAAAATTATATCTATTAATTTATCTAAATTTTTAATATATTTTAAACTAGGTAAATGAATAAGTATATTTTTTTAATGCTTTATAACAGCATAATTATATAAATACCAAAACCTCAGAAACTTTATCCCCATTTTTTTATTCTATTTTTATGGTTAAAATATAGGTTTTATATAAATGTTAAAATTAATAACTTCAATTTCAACAATTTTTTATTAAAAATGATATAATGTTTTTAGGTGATTATTATGGATAAAAAACGTATATGGGAAATTGATGTTTTAAGAGGATTTGCCTTTATCATGATGGTTTATGATCACTTTTGTTTTGATATGGGTTTTATTTTTAGAAACATTTATACTAATTCATTTTTATTAAAAATTTGTGATTTTTGTTATAATTATATTTTTAGTGATACTAAAAAAATTGTTAATTCACTTCTCTGTTGGTCAATTTTTATGTTAGTATCCGGAATTAGTTCAACATTTTCGAAGAGCAACTTAAAAAGAGGTTTAAAAGTTCTTGCGATTGCAACTATCTTTTCAATTGGCACATATGTTGTAACTCTAGTTTTCAAACAAAATAATCCTAATATTAACTTTACTATTTATTTTGGTATTCTCCAATGTTTGGGCATTTGTATGTTACTTACCCCTTTGCTGAATAAACTTAAAAATTGGCAATTAGTGGTGATTGGAATTCTAGTAATTATTAGTTATTTTTTTACTAATAAAATTAAGGTTGATCATTTATTTTTATTACCCTTTAATATCTACCCCTCTAATCTTTCTACCTTAGATTATCAACCTTTAGTTCCTCGCCTAGGTATATATATGTTAGGAATAGTAATAGGAAGAACACTTTATAAAGAGCAAAAAAGTCTTTTTAATAAAGAGTTAACAATTGAACCTTTAACTTTTTTTGGTAAACATACTTTATGGTTATATTTTGTTCATCAAGTAGTATTGTTTATAATTTTAGCCCTAGGAATTTTCATTAAATAAATTAAATGTGCCCTTAATATTATTATTATAAAGTTTAAAAAAATATGTAATAGTTAAAGCTATTACATATTTTCTTTTTAAATAATATCCATATCAATTAATTTAATATATTTTGGCCCTTCATAATATTTAGTATCAGTAGTTTCTTTTGATAAAGTTATATTACTTAAGCAGTTGTCAATATTTCCACTAAATGAGAATCCACTAACTGGTTTAACCTCTTTACCGTCAAAATATAAAGCTAAGCGTACTTCTCCTCCAATGTAACCACTATATGATTCTATTTGGATTCCTGACAAAGCAATAATTTCCAAATAAGGTTTTTTCTTCATTTTAGATATATTGGTCTTACCTTTATCAACAACAATCGTACTCATATTCCCAGTTGGCTCTATATTTAAATAATTAGCATACTGATTATTACCATAATAATTAGCAATAAAACCATTTTTAATAACTTGGACAGGTTTTACAATAACGCCGTCTGCATCAAAAGCATGAGCTTTGGTTTTATTTTTTAAACCAATTGTTAAAGTATCGCCAACAATATTTTTTTGGATTGCGTCTCCTAATTTTTTATCTGTTGCGTGTTTGTACACTCCCGCATAAGAATAATTAGCAATTAAGTCTCGGAAGAAGCTACCAGCATCATTATTTTTCAAAATAACATCGATCTTAGATACATCTTTAAGTGGTGTTGCATAATAACGATTAATAACGTCCGTTACAGCTTCTTGAGCATCTTCTTTTACTTTATTTAAATCGAAGTCATTGTAGTAATAATCTTTATATAATTCAACTTTTTGTTCACCATTATATGAAGGAATAGCCTCAATCATAACACTATATTCTGTTTTCTTTAAATCAACACCATTTGAGTTTATTACTCTAACAATATTTTTTTCATAGAATAATTCTAAAGAATTAAATTTTACGACATCACTTGAAGCGTTAAAAAATATTGTAGCCATTTCATTAAGTAATTCTACCCCTTTAAGTAGTGGCTCTTTAGCTTTAAAGTTTTTGTGGATATGATTATCTACTAGTTGATATTCTTGATTTTTAATAAATCCTGCAGCATATACTGCATCATCAATTAATTTCACAAGTTCCGTTTTACTTAATTTGTGACTGACTAGGAAAGATGAAGAACCTAAATATTTAACGCCATTTTCTTCAAATTTATGATAAACTGTGACTGATATTTCATTAGTTTTAACCATTCTTGTAGTTTCAAGTTTATGAATGACATAAAATTGTTCACTAGTTTCAGTGGTTTTTTCATTTATTAACCAGCCATTAACTTGAGAATTTTCTTGTAGACATTTAATAATTTGTTTAATCATCCGATTTTCACCTTCGCTTTCAAACATGCTCCGCCATCACTGACTCTAACCCATTCTTTATAACCTTTGCCACAAGATCCACTACCAATAACCTTAAAGTCTTTGGATACAGCACTAATAGAATTAAGCAAATCAATAACGTGACCACTCATAACAACTGGAGAAATAATTTTACCTGTAAATTCGCCATTCACTATTTCACGACCATAATGAGCAGTACATTGAATTCCCCAATTTTTAGGATCTTCCATACCATTGTTTGTTTGATAAATCATATATCCATAATCAATGCTTTTTATCATATCTGCTAAATTAGATTTGCCTTTTTCAAAGAAGGTATTAGTCATTCTAGTGTAAGCCTTACGTTTATATGATTGACGACGTCCATTACCTGTAGGATTAGTCCCTAATTCCAAAGCACTTAAAGCATCAGAAATACCACTAACTAAAATACCTTTATCAATTATTTTAGTATCATGTGCTAATACTCCATCATCATCAAAAAAGTACGATGCTGAACTTAAAGTAGCGATAGCGCCATCATGCATACTAACTAATGGTGAGGCAACCTTTTGACCCATATATTCTTTCGCTTGAGCACGATCTTTAACAAACATATCCATCTCTACTCCATGACCAAAGGCTTCATGAGCAATTAATCCAGTAATTGAAGGGTCAGTAATTACATCATAAATCCCTGGTGTTGGTACTGTTGATGATAATAATTCTTCTGCTAAAGAAATAGTTTTCTTTAAACATTCTTTTAAATCAATTAAATTTTGTTCAACATTATTAGAACCAAATCCATCATAAGCATATTTAGTATTGCTTCCTTCTCTTACTAAAGCAAAAGCATTAGCACTACTCCAAGTATAATATTGTTCTAAATCTTTTGATGTTGACATATACATCTTTGATATTTCAGTTACTTCAATCCCGACGCTAACATTAATTAATTTATCGTTATCTAAAAAGGCCTCACTAACATAGTTTTTTAAAGTTTCAATTATTTCTTCTTTGGTATATAATTTCCCTTTAGGTTTGCGGGTAAACTTTTTAGTTATTGCTTCTTCTTCTAAAATCGAAACTTTAACATTTTCAGCACATCTTGGTTGTTTAGTCAAATAGTCGATATTTTCAATAATTTCATTAATATTTTTATTATTAATATCATTTACTGAGTATTCACTATATACCCCATTGTCATAAACTTTGATACAAAATCCTGCTTCACTTATAGAACTAGGTGTAAGATTTAAAGAAAAGCGGTCAACTCCAATGCGGTAACCATTTACATCAGTTCCTAAAACACTAACGAAAGGATATTTTACTTTTAGTTTTTCAATTAAAGTATTTATCAATTTCTTTTTGCTTTTTAAATATTTTGAAAAGCCCATATAATCAGTCGAGTAGACAACTTATTGTCTACGCTTCTCCTTTCATTTATATTGTTCTAAAATATCATAATGTGAGTAAGCGTCGATTGTTGCCCCTCAC
>CAYLLO010000068.1:0-4115 GCA_964384805.1 uncultured Staphylococcaceae bacterium
AAATAAAGGATATCATTGAGTGTGGAAAATATTCAGGGATATATCCTTGACTTTTTGTTTGTGATAACTATAATAAAAGAAAACTTAAATTATTTTACCTAATAAAAGGTTAAGCTTGATATAAAATTATTGTTTTATTTGTTAAAATCCTTTTTTGGGGATATAAAATGTGATATTATAAAATTATATGAGGAGGGAGAATATGTATTTTGATGATGAAGATAACAAAAAAGATGATGAATTAACAGATTTTGATTTAATTATGCTGGAAGAATTGGACGGCGAAGATTTAATTGATATTGAAAATTCTGATGAAGATGTTTTTGATGATTAGGGTTGTTAAAGAATACTAATTATGTTATTATTTTTATAGAGGATAAATTTATATGGGATTTTATATTTTTTTGTTAATTATTTTAATAGGGTGGATATTTTTAAGTTGTAAACAAGAAGTAAAAGAGAAAAATATATTAAAAAAGAATAATGATGATAAGCAAGAAAAACTAAAAACTCCCAACTTTTATATTTCATCAACAAATGGAATTATGCATAAAAAACCGAAGAAGACTGCTTGGTATTCTTGGATTTTATTAACACTTTCTATTCTCTCATTAATTGGAAGTTTTGTTGGGTGCTTTTTGCCTTCAAAACCAGGATTGATTGTTAAAGTAACTTCTTTAATTTGTTTCTTTGTGTTTGTTGGTCTTACTTTAACGAGTTTTCTTCTTTTTGAAGAATTATCTTACAAGAAAAAATTAACAAAATATGAGCAAGCATTTCTAGAAGAAAAAGCTATTCAAGATGAAGAACAAAGAAAACTAGAAGCGACAGTTATTCAGGATGAATCAATTGGTAATCAAATTAAATCAAAAGAAGATTTAATAGAACAAGAAAAGGATAAAAAAGAAAAAATATTAATTAAAAGTATAAATAGTGGTAATTTTCCAATAGAGATATTCTATGAATATAGATCGGTACCGAATAGCTTTAAAAGGGTGGATAGACAAGAGGATTATATTAAGACGGTAAATGATATTGTTGATATATTTGGAAAAGGTTATTTAATTTTTAATAAATATTATGAAGATAAGACCATAGATTTAATAATAAAAAATTTCTTTAATGACAATGAGGAAATATTAAATTATGGTTCGTTTAATCCATTTATACTGAGTCGTATACATTATGAACAAATGAAAATATTTGATGGTGAAAATATTTATTTTGATAGAACAAAAATAATGGATAATGCAATTAGTAAGTATAAATTTATTAATGGTATAAAGATTGATGATAAGAGTTTGTTTTTTAAATTCAGGGAAAATAAAGCTCACAATGAAATAGATGCAAGGTTTAATGATGAATTTTATTGGCAGAATTGTGATAATGGAGAAAGAGATATTTATATTAAATTATTAAATAACTCTTACAATTCAATGAGGATAATGGAAGGTGAAGATTGGGAATCAATAGATTTTTTCGAACCATATATGTGTAAACCACTAAAAAATAATTTTGAATATGTAGCCGATGTTCCAGTTAGTCTTTTTTATAATGCTGTGAACATGTTTATTAATAATTGCAAGTGTGAATTTGAGGCGGAAGAAAGAAGGGAAAATATAGTTTTTGATTATATAGATCATATATATAATAAACTTTGTCTAAAATATAAGCCTGTATTATTATTGAAAAACGGATTGTTAAGTAAATATGATGATTTAAATGAGTTCGTTTTTTATTTAATTATGCAGTATAAATTAAACAAATACAAAAAATCAAATCTTAAACAAATGTTAAAAAAAGAAGATTTAGAGCATATAAATACTTTTAATAATGGATTATTAGATGATGATATAGAGTATTTATATAAAAATGATTATAGCGTATATGACATTGTAAAAATTGATAATCTTTTAAATGAGAGCAGTATAGGGAATGAATTAATTGATTTAGTTAAGTTTAATGATGAATTTAAAAATATTCAACAAAAAAATATATATGATAAATGTAATCAATTACAAGCACAAAATTATATAGAAAGACTATCTGAAGAAAATTATAATTCAAAACATAAAATCTCTCTTAGTGATATTGATTTAATGTCAGGATATGAGTTTGAAAAATTTGTAGCGAAGTTGTTTCAAAAAATGGGATATAAATCATACACAACAAAGGAGTCGGGAGACCAAGGTATTGATGTTATTGCCGAAAAACAAGATGTTAAGGTTGCTATTCAGTGTAAGTGTTATAATGGAGTTGTTGGAAATCACGCAATTATGGAAGCTGTTGCTGGTGCTAAATATTATGATGCAAATAAGGTAATGGTTGTTACAAATAGCACATTCACAAAAAGTGCCATTGAACTTGCAAAAAAGAACAATGTTCAACTTTGGGATAGAAAAACACTAAAAGAAAAAATGGAAGAGGTATTGTAATGGAAGATTTAGAATTTTTAAAAGATTATTTAGATGAAAAAACTTTTATAATAGATAATTTTGAAACATATCCTTTATTTCTAAAAAATTTTCTTTTAAATAATAATTTAATTAATTTGGTTAAAAATGAATACATAAAATTTCGCAAAAATCAAAAAGAAACCGACCATTATGGAGATGCCTTTAATTGTAAAGAATTAGGAGATGTCATTTCCCTTATAAATGCACGAGAGTTTAATATATTATCCTTTCATATGAGTAGATTAACCAATGAGGATTGTTTATTATTTAAAAATAATTTTGGTAAATTAAGCAAAAAGTTTATGTTAGAAAGGATAAATAATTTGGGTAAATATTCTATAACCGACGAAGAAATAGAACTAATAAAAAATTGCTTAGATGATAGTTGTTTAGAAAATAAGAATATAGGTAGTTTTACTAACTTCTCGACATTGCAAAGTGACTTATATAATGAATATTATAAAGATTGGGGTGGAAAAATTATTAGTAGACAGCTTACTAAAAATAACGAAGGTTTACAAAATAAAATAAATAGTATATCTTTTCCTTATTTATTGATTTTTAAAAGTAAAATCAAAGAACAAACAATAAAAGAGATTATTTTAGAAAATATAGCAAAAGGAAACATAAGTAAAATTGAGGATAAATTGATTTATTTAAATAATGAAAACAGTGAACTTGTAGATATGATTCAACTTTAACTCTTTTGGCGACAGGGCGTGTGCTTGTCTTGATACGAGTGGTGTCGCTTCGCTCCACCAGACAAGCACACGCCCCTTGTTTGATTTAAAAGCCAAAACAAAATGGAATTGAGTTTTTAAATAAGGTTTAGTTTTTTGGTGAGGTTCAATAGATTAAATGTTAAGATATTAAACAAGTTTTAAAATTTGGTTTATCTGGTTTATGTAAACAATATTGAATGGTAAATTAAATATATAATTAAAGTTGCTAATTAAATAAGGAAACAAATTATTAAGTTTAAACCAACTAAAAAGGTGGCAAATGTGTGGCATCGCGCGTAAACTTTCCGCGATTGCCAGCACGATACTTTGCCACCTTTTCTACTTCAGAAAAATTTTCTATTTGCAAATAGAAAAATAGAAAATTGGCATATAGGTTTTAAGAACCTATATTTTTTGTGTGTCCTAAATTGAAAATAATTTTATGCATATTTTATAAAATGGTTAGATTTGAGTTAGATTTTGTTACAGGTTTTTCATAAAATTAATCAAAAAAGTTAGGTTACAAGCAGAGTTTAGTGAGGTTTTAGTGAGAGTGAAATTATATACTTTTGAGCAATAAAAATATTACAATCTAATCGTTCATAGGTTTTAACAATAAATTTAACACCATTATTATTCTTTGGTCTTTTATCGACTTTATGACCTTGCGAGTGATAATGTAAAATTTGAACAATGAGTTTGTTATTTATTGATGACATTATTTCGAAAATATTATGGAGAAAGATAAAAGAATCATTTTCAAAAACGATTTAGATATTTCAATTTTAGATAGAGTTTTTTATGAAGAACTTGTGGAAAAAATCGTTAAATTGAAAAATTTAAAATAGCGGTTCTTTCGCCTTGTGGAGTGTAAACGAAAACTCTTTATTGTCAAGGGTAAAGTGTATTGCTTATGGCAACCCTTGACAATAAAACA
>CAYLLO010000069.1:0-3731 GCA_964384805.1 uncultured Staphylococcaceae bacterium
TACCAGGTAAAATGCCTGGTATTTTATTTTGTTGCATTTGATGTTACAATTTACCATAAGTTTTTGAAGTGAATTTGTTGTTTCGTTTTCTTTGAAAAAAAACATAGATTATGTTATACTACTCTATTAAGGAGAAAAAGATTATGTTTTTAGAAGTATATAATAAGATAAAAGAATTTGATACGATTATCATTCATCGTCATAAAAAACCTGATGGTGATGCTATAGGCAGTCAATTAGGGCTAAAACGGGCGATTTTAGCAACGTTTCCCGATAAAAGAGTATTAGCGGTAGGGTCAGAAAGTGAAAACCTTTCTTTTGCTGGTAATATGGATGAGGCAAGTGATGCAGATTATCAAAATGCTTTAGTTATTGTTTTAGATTGTGGTGCCGAAATGCTGATTGATGATGAACGATATAAAATGGGAAAATTATTAATCAAAATAGATCACCATATTCCTCAAGGAGAATATGGTGATGTAGTTTTAGTTGATAATAGCTATGAAAGTTGTGCTGGAATTATTGGCGATTTGATTCGTAATACCCCACTTGTGTTAACTAAAGAGGCGGCTTCTGCAATTTTTTTAGGAATGGTAACCGATAGTGGTCGTTTTCGTTTTTCATCAACTACATCAAGAACTTTTGATATTGCAAGTTATTTAATGAACACAGGAATTGATATAGATGATATATATAATAAATTATATATTGATACTTTAGCTAATGTTCGTTTGCGTGCTGAAATGACACTTAAGTTTATTGTTTTGCCAACTAAGGTTGCATACTTATTGAATACTTATGAAGCTGTTAAGCGTTTAGGGGTATCAACTTATCAAATTTCTAGAGGGATGATTGGGGTAATGAGTGGAATTGAAAATATTAATATTTGGGCCACATTTACAGAAAATGAAGATGGCGAAGTATATGTTGAACTTCGTTCTAATAAAGCTAATGTTAATCAAGTAGCTGTTAAGTATGGCGGTGGTGGACATTTACAAGCGAGTGGCGCAACCGTTAAAAGTTTAGATATAGTTCCTGATATTATTAAAGATTTAGAACGTATTGCTAGTGGTGAGGTGTTATAATGTTTAAAGAAATACTACAAAAAATAATGGAATTTGAAACAATTATTGTTCATCGGCATATGAGACCTGATGGTGATTGCATCGGTTCTCAAGCGGGACTTGTACATTTATTAAGAAATAGTTTTCCTGGGAAAAAAATATATTCAGTAGGAGATGATATTCCTGAATATTTAAGTTTTATGGGAATATCTGATGAAGTTTTAGATGATATATATAATGAAGCACTTGTTATTGTAGTTGATACAAGTGTAAAAGAGCGTATTTATGATAAAAGATGGGAAAAAGCTAAATTCCTAATTAAAATAGATCATCATGATGATAGTCATCCCTTTAGAGAAAATAATTATTTAGAATTTATTGACCCAAGAAGTGCCGCATGTTCAGCAATTATTGTGCGCTTTTATGAAGCCAATAAGGATGTTTTAAAAATGACTAAAGAGGCTGCTACGGCTTTATATACTGGAATTGTAACTGATACTGGACGCTTCTTATATCGTGGGGTAGATAGTACTTTAATGCACGCAACAGCAGAGTTATTAAATAGTGGAATAGATATTGAATATATATATGCTAAACTTAATTTAAAAGAAATAAATACATATCGTTTAGAAGCCTATGTTTATCAAAATATGAAAAAAACCAAGAGCGGAGTTGTATATATTTTCTTTACAAAAAAGATTATGAAAAAATTTGGAGTAACAAAAGATGAAGCAGCAGCATTAGTTAATACTATGGCTTCGATTAAGGGTTCGATGATTTGGGTTACTTTTGTAGATTATGATGATAATATTAGAGTACGTCTTCGTTCTAGATATGTAGCGATTAATGAGATTGCTTGTCGATATCGCGGTGGTGGACACTTACAAGCAAGTGGGGCAACGATTTATAATAAACAAGAAATGAAAGCCTTATTAAATGAATTAGATGCTCTACATATGTCTTTTAAAGCTGAACATAAGGAATTAGAGTAATGAAAATCTTAGTAGTAAATGATGACTCTATAAACTCGCTTTTTTTGAAAGAACTAGTGAGGTTGTTAAAAACTGAAAATCATGAAATTATGGTAGTAGCGCCACTACATCAACAATCAGCAAAAAGTCATACTTTAACGCTTGGACGGCCGATGAAGTTAGAAAAATACACTGATATCATAGAAGGCATCCCAACTTATTCTTTAGATGCAAGCCCTGCCTCATGTACGAAGTTTGCTTTTGTCCACTTAAATTATGATTTTGATTTAGTCATATCTGGTTGTAATAATGGATTAAATATGGGCGATGATATTATATATTCTGGTACTGTTGCCGCTGCAAGTGAGGCGGCCTTCTTAGGTAAAAAAGGTTTAGCTGTATCGGTTGAAGTTGATGATATGGAAGCTTTAACTAATAATTTTGTGAATGTTTTTAGACAAATAATAAAAAGTGAAATTTTCAAAGTTGCTGACATCTTAAATGTTAATATTCCTAAAAAAGTTAAGGGATTAAAAATTACCCATCAAGGGGTTAACACTTTTGATACTAAATTTATTGAAACACCAGATGGTTTTTTAGCAACTGGTAAAACTTTATATGGGGTATTAGACAATAAACCAAGTTGTGATTTAGATGCTTATTATGCAGGATATGTATCTATTACGCCGATAACTGTTGATAGAACAGATTATAAGATATATAATATATATGATAAAGTAATGTTTAAATAATAATTTAATATGTTAAAGCATATAATTATGTAGGTGATGGTGTTGAAATACTTTAGATGGTTTTTAAAATCAATATTGTTTGGAATTGTATTTTTATTTGTTTTTAATTTTATTGGTCAAAATATTAATGTTAATATACCAGTAAACATTTGGACCATTTTGATTGTAGGTTGCTTAAAAGTGCCTGGGGCGATAGCCTTACTTTTATTTGGTTTGTGGTAAAAATAAAAAAATCAATAAACTATTTGCATTTTTTCTCCATTTAGAGTACAATATATATGATTATGATAAAGATAGAAAGGATAAAGGATATGAGTAGTAAAGATAATTCATTAATTGAAATTGCTATTGAATTATTACAAAAAAAGCAACGTCCTCAAAATATCAATAGTATTATTAAAGAAGTTATGTCAATTAAAGGTATTAAAGCCTCAGATGTATCAGCTTATGCACCTCAATTTGTAATGGATTTTATGTTGTCAGGATATTTTGTATATTGTGGTGAAGATTGTTGGGATTTAAAAGATCGTCAACCAACGTCAGTTCTTGATAAAGACGGTGGAGATTATGAAGATTTCTTAGACAATGATGAAGATGTTAAGAAAAATGAATTGAAAGATGGGGCCTTTGATGCCGCATACACCGATGAAAATAACTATGAATCACCAATTATTATTGAACCTACTAATGATGAAGAAGAAGATGAAGATGATGAAGAAGAAAATGATGAAGATGATTTATCAAATGAATTTGAAGTAATGGTTGGTTCAATTGAAGATGAAGATAGTGATGTAGATGATGAGGATGATGAGGAACTATAATGAGATGTAAAAAACCTAATTAATTAGGTTTTTTCTTTTCTTTCTTTGTTAAACGTGTTATAATGATATAAGAGGGTGCGCCAGTTCGGTGTATATAATGTAGTTGGTGCGAATCCAATCTAG
>CAYLLO010000070.1:0-3263 GCA_964384805.1 uncultured Staphylococcaceae bacterium
TTTTATATTCATTTAAAGATAATTCATTTGCACCACCTGCATAGTTTGGATCAGCGGTTTGAAGATTATCATCTTCCCAACCACAATATATACAAATATCAAAACTGCCATCATCTTCAAATTCATATTTTCCGCAAATAGGGCACATATGTGGGACAGGATCAGGTATATTTTCTTCTCCATAATCATAGTCTGGATTTTCTTTTATTTTTTCTTCGTACCATTTCTTGTATTCATTTAACGTCTTATCATTAAAACCTATATAAGTATCTGGGTTGTTAACTTGCTCTAGCTCGTAAATCCATCCACAATGAGAACAAAAAACTTCTCCATTTAAATACTCATTTAATTCATCTTCATAATCTACTTTTGAAGGACCAGAAAAATACATACCATCACATACTGGACACATCATTGGTTTAAACTTTTTCTTTTTATCTTTTAAAAGATTTATTCTCATTTTTAAACTCCTTTTTTCTTTTTTTGACTAATATAGTATTGATATCCATCTGTAGGTTTAAAATAAGTTATAACATAACCTTTTTTATCAATAATAGCAAACTCATTTGTTTTTACATTATATTTATAAGTTGAAAAGTTCTTATCGTAAAAAGATTTATTATTTACTCTATCAACAATGTTCGCAAACTTAACAGCATGAGCGCCATATTCTTCTACTGTAGTAAATCCAAACTGTTTAGCATGATCGCTTAAATGCTGTTTTAATGTTTTCTTATTAAAATCTCTAGCCCATGCATATCTAATATGTTCAGTAGGCTCTCCTTGACCTCTTGAGCCTCTATTATTACCATATCTATTGCTAGCACCCTTTGTTGCCATTATTATTCAACTCCTTTCTTCTTCTAGTACTCCAGGAGTCATAATAATAAAATTTTGTTTTTCTTTTTAAACTTTCAAACAATTCTCCATTAAGTGTTCCATATACAATAATACCACTTGGGTCTAATTCTTTGATGACAGTTTCTAAAAAGCAGAACCATTCATACTTCTTATAGTTTTCTTTTATAAAACCATAAGTTCCTACAGCTATCAAGGAATGTTTTGGAATTGAACTTAAAAATTCTGGTAATAAATCATCAATGCCACATCTTATATTGGGAATAACTCTAATCCCTTGTTTACCATAATAATAGGTTAAACTTAAATTATCATTCATTTGTGTTTTTTGCTTGATGATTGGCATATCAGTATGTACACTAAAATCAAAACCAATAATTCCTGCAGTCCTTTTAAAGAAATCAACATATTTTTTGGGATTTCTTCTAACCCTTTCAAATGTAGGATCCTGAGCATAAAAACAAACATAAGTTTCACTTAAGTCTCCTTTAAATGCTAATGCCTCATTGAAAGTCAAAATTTGTTTTGGTGGAATATGTGGAATCATCCAATTTTCAATAATAGGATATTCCTCAACTTCAGTAAAATTCGCATCATCCACTAAAAAAGCATGAAACGAATCTGTAACAATACCATTTGCATCTTTGTACATTATATCAGTACCTCCTTCTAGTTAAAATTATTTGCATTTTGGTATTAAACATGATATAATGTACCTGAATCTTGCATTATATGCATGTTTAGAGACTACTGCAATAGTCTCTTTTTTTGTTATATATAATAATCACTTAAAAGTGTTACTACCAATTTCTAGATTTATTGCTGCAACAATGAACCTATTTTTTATTTTTGCGACTGAATAATAAATTCTTCATATTCAGTGTATGGCTTATTACAAGTTAATCTTTTGACAGCTCTATTCAAACTATTTTTTGAAACGTTAAAACCAACACCAAAATATTTTCTAATATCTTCAATGGATCTTAACTTTTTATCAATTATTAAAACAACTGGAGCTAGTAAATATGCCGCAAAGAAATCTGCTAATGAATTACTTTCATCACTATTATCATTACAATTTAACACTATATGACCTATTTCATGAGCAATAGTAAAATTGCTTCTTGTGTCATACTCTTCAGCATCGTTATAATATATAAAATGTTTGCACTCACTTTTAATAAATTGATTAAAACCATCTTTACTGTAATTCGATAGCGTTTCCCTATTGTCACCATAATACGAATATGGAACAACTGCAAAACCCATTTCTTCTGCTAAATCAAAAATATTAATAGGATATTTTAATTCATAATCGAATATAATATCCGCGACAGTTTGTTTAGCTTTTTCATACTGTTCGTCTGCTAATCTCATTTCTTAATGTTTTGTGACAATAGAGTTATTAATTCAGAAATTTCTTCATTTGATAAATTTGAAGCATTTCTTGCTACAAGTCCTCGTATTTCCTTGAAATTAGTATTTACGACATGCTCATCTAATAACTCTTCCACACTAACATTAAAGTATCTTGCCAATTTTGTCACGATATCAGTGCGAGGTGTTCTTTCACCGCTTAAATATCTAGACATAGCAGATTCATTAATTTGAATTTTTTTAGCTAACTCTCTTTGAGATATACCTTCTTTTTTCATCAACTCAGAAATTTTATCTTTAAACATCGCCATTCTTCCTTTCATAATTTTCATTAATATTATAACAAATAACTTGCCAATTGTCAAGTATTTTGACAAAAAATAAATGCTAATGCACATCATAATGCTCTAACCTGATTTGGTTCTGTAAAATCTTTTGAGATAAAATAAAAAAGTGTTTAGAAAAAATAACTAAACACTTTTTGTTTCTCTTCTTTTCCTCTATAATAATTATTGACGTATTAATTAATAATGGAGGAAAAAATGATACAAAATGATTATACAATAAAACTACTAAATATTCAAGACGAATATATTAAAATTTTAATTGTGTTTATTTTATGATAATGTCTTAATAGTTAGTTTTTGAAAATGTCCCAACATTAAATATCATGATATAATATCTATTGGAGATATTAATCATGAAGAAAGCAGAATTAAGAACAATGGAACAAATAAAATATGAAATAATTAAAAATCTAGTAGATAACAATGGAAACAAACAATGGGCTATTATTAAACTTGGCATTACTTTACGACAAGTTAATAGATTAATACAAATTTACAAAATAAAAAGATAGAATTATTGAATTATATAAAATATTATGATGCACATTCTAGAATTTTACAATTAAAATACTTTGGTAATATTTAGAAACGGATGGTTTGTGAAGAGAAAAAAATTCCGTAAATTAAGCAATTGACAACGCTACAGGAACAGTTTGTGGTTTATATTTTGATAAACAAGAG
>CAYLLO010000071.1:0-3155 GCA_964384805.1 uncultured Staphylococcaceae bacterium
GGTTAGAAGAATTTGGATTAATTTGTAAATGTTATAATTTAAATAATTTAGAACTGCCTCTTGATGGTAATAAGGATGAAGAAACATTTAAAATATATGTTACTGATACCGGACTATTTATTGCAATGCTAGAAGATGGAACTACTGATAACATTATTAATAGAGATTTAAAAGTATATAAAGGTGCGATATTTGAAAATATAATTGCCGATGCTTTTAATAAAATGCATAAAGATTTATATTACTATCATAAATCAAGTGGATTAGAAATAGACTTTGTTACTAGATTCAATAATGAACTTACATTAATAGAAGTTAAAGCTAATAATGGCAATGCCAAATCATTAAAAGAAATATTAAATAATAAAGATAAATATAATGTAAGTAGCAATTTTAAACTTGCTGATACTAATATAGGAACTACAAATGGCATTAATACAATTCCTTTATATATGGCATTTCTTATTAAATAAAGTTTTAGGAGCTAGTTAATATAAGCTAGTTCCATTTTTTATTCAAAAAAATGATAGACTTATAGATTATTAATAAAATTATAGTGCTGAACAAAAAGATGCATCATGAAACATTTTATTCACTAAAAAACCTAAATAAAACATTTTGTTTAGTAAAACCATAATATGCAACATTTCGTCCATCACAGACATTATAGTAAATCGATTGGTCTTATACGTAAGGCTAATTTTTTTATAGAATTATACCTATTTAGGCAAAAATATGGCTAGATAGGTTCTTTTTTTATGCATTTATGAAACATTTAGATTTAAAGACAATAGTTGTAATGCTACTATTGTTGTTTTAAGAACTATTGGATAGTTGCTAAAGAACTGAACCTTTAACTTACTTAAATATCATCGACTTAAGACAAAAAATAATAAAAAAACACTCCTTTCTTGTATTATATCACGCTTTTAGTGTGTCCAAGAATGGGGTGTATGCATTTTATATATCTATGTTTATCTTTGACTATTTGACATATTCTTATTTTGATTTTTGATATGCTCTTCTTTTTATATTACTATAAGGAACAACTCGGTGTACAGGTAATTCTAAAGCTAGATTAGTTATTTCCTCTTTTAGGTAATCACAAATTATTTTTCTTTGTTCATCTATTGGTATATTAGGATTATATTTAATTGGTTTACCAATGACAACTTTCTTAAGTTTAGCAGCATTATACATCGGAACAAATGAAAGAGTTTTTCCAGTTTTTTTATAATAAAATCTTGCTGTATCAACAAATTTATCTTGGAATTCGTTAATAATATGATTATATTCTGTTGAACACTCTGGAAAAATAATAATATTAGCCCCTTCTTCTAATTTCGTTATTGTTTCACGATATGTATGAATCACTCTAGCATCTTTGTATACCGCAATTGTATCAGCTCTATTAAAAACATATGAAGCTATAGGGGCAATTAAATAAGAAACTATTTTATATATCCAACGAGTATATTTTGACTTTAATGACCAAAAATCAGTATAAGCATAAGCAGGAACTTCTTTTAATTTCATCATTTGACCAATACACCAAATATATTTTTTAGCTGGAAAAAACATTTCTGATGTTAATGGTCCATTCATTTGAGCATGGTTGCTAATAATTAATGATGGCTCATCAGGCAAATTTTGAAGACCATAAAAGGTTCGTTTGTGATAAAAAACTCTAATTAATTTTCTCAAAAATTTAAAAAATAAGGGTTTTTTCTTCGTATCAATGTACTTCATTAATTTATTCCATTACTTTTTTTGTTTATTATCCAAAGAAGCAATTAGATTAGGCAAAGCTGTTTCAAAATGTACACCATACCAATGTTCATCTCGATCATCGACAGTTGCTAAAATAGCGTCTACTGTAAAATTAACAGCAATCTTCATACTTTCTTCTAAGTTAAATCCTTTTATTAAAGCTCCAAAAAAACTACTAGCATATACATCTCCAGTACCATGAAAAAAATAAGGAACTTGGTCACGGAAATAATATTTGATTTCTCCACTAGCTTTATGATAAGATGCTACTCCTAATTCACCTTTTTTTAAACTTACCCCTGTTAATACAACATTAGCTTTTCCTATATTTGATAATTCCTTTAACAATAATTCAATATCTTCTTTGGTATATTTTTCTAAATAAGGTCTATCTAAAAGATAACAAGCTTCCGTAATATTAGGCACAATATAATCAGCCATTGCACAAAGAGTTTTCATTTCTTTAACAAATTCTTTATCAAAACCAGGATATAATTTACCATTATCAGCCATTGCTGGATCAACACAAATAATATCATCTTCTTTTTTAAAATCATTAATTATTTGTTTAATATAACCTATTTGTTTTGTCGAACCAATATATCCTGTATAAATACCATCAAAACTAATTTTTTCATTTAACCAATGTTGACTAATAGAAGGTAAATCTTCTGTTAAATCTCTAAAAGTATAATGTTTAAAATTATATGTATGCGTTGAAAGAATTGCAGATGGTAAAATACACGTTTCAATTCCCATTGCCGAAATAATTGGTAAAGCCACGGTTAATGAACATTGACCAACGCATGAAATATCTTGAATTGTTAAAATTTTTTTATTCATAATTTTTTTCTCCTAAATATTTTAAAGCTTTTTTGACAACATCTTTATCTGAACTATAAGTAAGCTTATTTAAAGCTTCATCAGGTTTTAGCCAATTAAGTTCACTCACTTCTATTTCTTGGTTAATTAAATCACAAGTTTGGGCCTCAGCAACAAAGAAAACCACATCTTTAACACATCCATCATATGGTGAATAAGAGACAACTTCCCGAAAATTATAATCTAATAAAACTTCTAAATTAGTTTCTTCTTTAATTTCCCTGATAGCCGTTTCAATTTCTGTTTCATTGTTTTCTACATGTCCCTTAGGAATAGAATAATGACCTAATCGCATTTTTTCTATTAAAATATATATTTGATTACCGTCTTTTTTATAAACTACTGCCCCACAACTTTTTTCTTTTTTCATAACTATTACTCCTAATGATTATTTATTATAACATAATCGGACTAGAGTTTCAATTTTTTTGTTACAAAAATATAAAGCCTTCTGATTGTTTTGTGATATATTCAAAATAGTAGTTTTATGAAATTTACAAAAT
>CAYLLO010000072.1:0-2766 GCA_964384805.1 uncultured Staphylococcaceae bacterium
AAATTTTACAATTTCATATTTTTGTTCACTCATATAAAACCTCATATGTTTTTTTACATTCATATTATATCAGTATTTTATGCATTTGTAAATAGATATGTTTATTTTGCATATTTTGAAGTTATTAATTAATCTTACATAGTTTTCATTAGTTACTAAAGTTCTTTCTTTATTAATGACATATCCTTTTAATAAGTACTCTTTTAAAACTTCATTTGCCCATTTTCTAAATTTTATTCCTTCTTTTGAATTAACTCTATAACCAATTGAAATTATCATATCTAAATTATAAATATTAATATTTCTTTTTACTTTTCTATTACCTTCATATCGAACTATTTCCATTTTGGAAATAGTTGAACTTTCATCTAATTCGTTTTCAAATATAATATTTTTTATATGTTTATTAATAGCAGAAACTTTTACATTAAATAGCATTGCTATTTGCTCTTGAGTTAACCAAACAGTTTCTTCTAAAGGAGATACCGCAACATCAACTACTATAGAATCATTATTAAATTTTACAATTTCATATTTTTGTTCACTCATATAAAACCTCATATGTTTTTTTACATTCATATTATATCAGTATTTTATGCATTTGTAAATAGATATGTTTATTTTGCATATTTTGAAGTTATGTGATATAATGTAACTATAGGAGGCTATATATGACTTTTGGAGAAACTTTAAAAAGATTAAGACAAAGAAAAAACATTTCTCAAGATGAACTTGCAAAAGAGTTAAATGTAAAACAATATGTAATTTCAAGTTGGGAAATAGGAAGATCTGAACCTAATATAGAACAAATCAAGTTCTTATCTACTTATTTTAATATACCTACTGATTATTTACTTGGTAAAGATATAATACTAGTAAATGATGAAAATGAATTTAAAATTGTAACTAATCAATTTAAACAAGATGTTAATGATAATGTTATTAGCGAAGTAGTTAAATTATTAGAAAATTTAAGTGAAAAAGATAAAGGAAAAATTGTAAGAATTATTAAAGATACAATTGAATTATTAAAATAAAAAAAGCATATTAAAGCAGTTGTTTTTTTAATAATATATAATATAATAATAGTGATAAAACTCCCCGCACCTCTTTACAATGTGCCCCAGGGGAGATGTTTTCATAATTGGGGATATATATGAATGTTAAAAAACATTTAACTATAGATGAACAAATTGAATTATTAAAAAACTGATGATGAATATTTTGAAGATACTTCTTTTAATATGGTATATAGAAATTATTTATTTGATAGAAAACTAAGAAATATGTTAAGTTTTATTATTGAACATATTGAAGTAGCTGTTAAAACAAGAATTGCATATTATCACTTAAATAAATATGAAGGTAAGTTTCCATTATGGGTTATTATAGAATTCTTTGACTTCAGTGATACTTCAAAAATGTACTCACACTTGGATATTAAGTTGCAAAAAGAAATAGCAAGAACTTTTAAAAGTAATAATAGTTGTTTTGCTTACTGGTTATATTGTTTAACAAACCTAAGAAATTGTTGTGCACATTATGCAAGAATATATAATACCATTATGATTGCAACACCTGCTACCCATAAGAAGTTTAATTTTACTTTTAAAAATACACTTTTTAGTTATTTACTTGTCATTAAAGAGATATTAGGAGGGACAAGTGACTGGAGTAATTTTATTATTGAATTAGAAGCTTTAATTGAAGAATATAAGGAAGATATAGAATTATTTCGTTTAGGGTTTCCAAAAAATTGGCATGTTTTATTGGTTAAGTAAATAAAATACTTTTTAATTTTATGTCAAAAATATTTATTCTTACTAAAAGATGCATTATGAAACATTTTGTCCACCACACGCAGGTATTAACTATGGAGTTGATATATTTAATTTAGATGAAAAAAACATAAGAATTTGTAGTTTAGTGTATAAATATAGATACTTAACATATATAGTATGTTCAAATGGATATAGATATAGTGAACATAGTATTAAGTTTTGACCTCAACACTACAAGAAGTTATATTTTATACTAAAAATTAGTTATTAATTTATTTAATACCTATTTTTATATATATTTAAAAAATCTTGTTTATCAAGGTTGTAAAAATGCAATTTTTGTGATATAATATGGTTGTGAAAATGTATGAGGTGATATTGTGTTATTTAGAAAGGCATATAAAGATATAAAAAAATGGTTCGATTCTTATAATAAAAATGCTTTGTTAATTGATGGTGCAAGGCAAATTGGAAAAACTTATCTTATTAGAGAGTTTTTAAAAGAAAATGCAAAGTCGTACATTGAGTTTAATTTATATGAAAATAATTTAGCTAAACAAGCTTTTGAAACTATTAACAATGCTAAAGAATTATTAATAAAAATTAGTGCACTAGCTCCAAAGCCTTTGATAAAAGGAGAAACAATTATTTTCATAGATGAAGTTCAAGCAGTAGATGATGTTGTAACTAAAGTAAAATTTTTAGTTGAAGATGGTTCGTATAGATATATTTTCAGTGGATCATTGCTTGGAATTAGCTATAAAAATATTGATTCATTACCTGTGGGTTATATGAATATTTTAGAAATGTATCCGCTTGATTTTGAAGAGTTTTGTATTGCAAGTGGAGTTTCAAAAGAAACTATTAATTATTTAGAAAAACAATTTAATGATTTAATTCCAATTGATAATATAGTACATAAACAAATGATTAACTTGTTTAATTTATATACTATTGTGGGAGGATTTCCAGAAGTAGTAGCTAA
>CAYLLO010000073.1:0-2525 GCA_964384805.1 uncultured Staphylococcaceae bacterium
GGTGATTATCTTTGAAAATGTATTATTAAGTAATAAAGTTAATATGATTAAAAGGAGTGATATAAAATGAAAAGAGTATTTTTAGTTTTTATCAGTTTATTGATTATATGCTGTTTAGTAGGGTGTGACAACAACATTAAAAATGAAAAAAGTGAAGATCTTGATGAGTTCATATGGAGTAATAACGAAGCAATATATGTTGTAATTAACGATAAATATTCAGATGATATTTTTAGAAATATTGATATAAGTTTTGAAGAATATCAATATAAAAAAGCATATGTTGTCAATAAGGAAATAAAAGATAGTTTGATTAGCAAATTAAAAATACTTTTTATTATTGATGATAATATAAATGAGTTTGTTATGAAACTTAAAGAGGATCAAAGGATTGAGACCTATGAAATATGTAGGGATCTACCATATGAGTCTATAGATAATAGATATTTTGAATATGAAAATAATATCATAAAAGTAGGCGATAAAATGAAAATGACATTAGATGGAACTTGTGATATATATAAGCAACAATTTGTTTATGATTCTTTTTACGTAACACCTATTAATTATGATGCAGATAAAGTGTATGATTTATCATATTTTGGAGAAATTAAAAATATTTCTTATATTAAGAATGTTCGAGGTAAATTATTAATAGTAATAAATATTTCAAATTACTACGATTTAATTAAAACTATTGATAAGTTAGCTAAAGCTGACTACATTGAATTTATTGATTTTAATTATATTGATGTGATTCATCCTACATGGGAAATTAGTAATAGAGAACTTATTGATGTGATAATAAATGATAATAATAGTATAACGATTACAGCTTTAAATTCTGGTATAGTAGTCATTAAATATGATGGAATTGAGTGTACAATAACAATAAATAATTAATAGGAGGCTAACTATTAATAATCAAGTAAAATGATAAAATATTTTTTGTAGAAATAAAAATGAGCGTAAAAAGGGATGTCACTCTCGAAACGATTAAATGACTGTCTTTTTTTAGAAAAAATGATAAAAACTGATTATAGAGATAATTTATATTTCGCTACCAATATAAACTATTTAATTTTTGAAGAATCGAATGAAATGTTATTTGTTTCCAAGTGATAGATTATTCTAAGTAATTTTTTTACCAAATGAGTTAAGGCAACTCTATGATGCTTTCCTTCATTTTTCTTTTTAAGATAATATTCATAAAAAGTTGAATTATAAGTCATTACGTAGGGAATAACATTCATTAATGTTTCTCTTAAGTAAGAAGAACCACGTTTAACCATATGGCCATATGTATGTTGGGTTCCTGATTGATATATTGCAGGTTCAAGTCCTGCAAAAGAAAGCATCTGTGAACTATTTTGGAATTTTGTAAAATCTTCAAATTCAGAAACAATCGAAGCAGCACTTATTATTCCAATCCCTGGAATAGTAGCAGTTTTAAAATTATGTTGATTCATTATTTGAATTATTTCATTTTCTATTTGTTCAATTGAAGAATCAAATTGTTCAATCATATTAATGGTTAATTGAAGTTCGAGAACATGATAGTCATTTTTAAAACCAATAGATGTTTTCGCAGCTTCCACTAGTTTCATTAATTTGATCATTGAATAATGCCCTTTTGATAATTTATAAATTATAGGACTAACAATTTCGACATCTATATTAGCTATATCTTTAGCAGTAGGATAGTTTTTTAAGATATAAAAAGAAACTTTCCCCCAAACTTGAGTAAAATACTTTGAATATTCAGGAAAAGCGATATCTAAGATATTGAGTAAACGTTCTTTAAAAACAGTTCTATTTTTAACTAATCTTTTTCTGAACCTTGTAAGTGATTTTAATTTCAAAATGTGGTATGATATAGATGAATTGGTTTTGTAGTCATAGGATAGCAACATTTTTGAAATTAGTTTAGCATCAATTTTATCATTTTTAGTTTTTCTAAGTGAAGAAACTTGGCGGTAACGTTCACTTAAAATAGGATTAAATTCAATAAATGAAAAATTGTGTTCATGAAGAAATAGTTTTAAATTAGTTCCATAGTGACCTGTAGCTTCAAGACCAATTCTTATTTCTTGAGATTGATCTAAAGATAATAAGATGTTTAAAAATTGATTAAATCCTTCTTGATTATTATCAAAAGAAAACGAATTTTTAATTACAAGACCTGTTTCAGTAGCGATGAAACAGTCATGTTTAAATTTGGAAATGTCAATTCCGATTAAGTACATTTATTGTACCTCCTTGTTAATAAATTTGTTGTACTGGGTATGAACCACTAAGTTTTTACAATGTATCCTTGCCTATAAAACATCAAAGTGTTAACTAACTATTGACAATAAAATAAAAACTGTGGTAGGAGCCTCCAAAAACAGTCAAAGCTGTAGAAAGACAGAAACAAATCCACAGTACATTTAAATTATAACATAATTCATTATGATTATATAAAAATTTAAGAAAGGATTTTAATATAAACTTATAAACTATACTATATGTTTATATTATACAAG
>CAYLLO010000074.1:0-2448 GCA_964384805.1 uncultured Staphylococcaceae bacterium
GTTAAAATCAACAAGATTAATATTTTGATTTTTTTCACAAAAATCACCTACCTTTTAATGTGTGAAATGATAAAAATTCCCATGCAAATTAATGCTCCATAAATTAATATTGTCATTATATCAACATCACCTTTACAACCATAATCATCAACTGGATCATTAGAAATTAATTGTCCTTCTTCTTTAGTCACTAAAACTAAATCATTAAGAGGTATGGTAACTGTATCATCAATTTCTGAAGTGCCATCATATAAACTAAAAGTTAATTCAAGCGAATCGGCCGAAACGATATATGATGATTTAGGGAAAGTAAATGAAGACATATACCAATCATTACCTTCAAGAGGAACATAATACAAAGTGTCTAAATTAAATTTTAAGTTTGAAAAACGGTCATCCGTAATCTCAAAACTTAATTCTCCGTTTTGTTGTTCTCGTTCATCTTTTATAGTCACTGTTAAAGTGTAGACATCATCAGGTTGACATCCTGTAGGTAGATAATCCGATAATTTCCAATCAACATTAAAATACAAAGTTTTCCCACTCAAATTCATACCACTTTCTAAAGCCACTAAATTAGAATCTTTTTTATTATATAAACTTTCTTTTGGATAACCAATAATTGTATTAGCCGCTGCAGAAGTTGTGAAATTAGCTAAATATATCATACATATTATCATCATTACTATCATTAAAATTTTCTTTTTCATTTTTATTTCCTCCTATTTTTTTAACAACATATCTTCTTGAAAACTCTTCCGAGTTAAAATACATTAATAATTCTTCTTTCTTATAACCTTTAATCTCAGTCACCTTATAAAGGTGAATATAATCCAACGCTACTTGTTTTGAGACTAATCCTTCACGTATTAAGCCAACAATATTATTGATGGCTAAATTAAGTTCTTTTTCCGAATAACTATCATCAATGATATAATGACTACTACTAACAAAGAAAGCTTTTACACAATAACTAATCATCTTCAGTACCTGGTTCAACGTAACGTAAATACATTGATAGTTCTTCGATTTTTCCAACAACTTCTTCGTATTTTTCAACAAAAATTAAAGCATAATATTGAGTTGTTTTAATATAAGTTTTCGTATTTTTTTCACGCAAACAAAAATCATAATTTTCTTTAATTGACTTGGTTAACTCGTCATATTTTGAATTACTTTTGTCAATTTTTTTGTGCGAAACAAAATCGAATTTTAAATCATCACTTTTTTTAATCATTTTTATAATTCCTCCTTCAGTTTTTAACTGATGAGAATAGACATTTTAATTAATATCTATTCTCATCAATTAGGGAGTGGCCATCTCCCAATTGATTTTTTTAACTACTTACGTCTACGTAAGGCTTTTTTAATACCAAAGTGGTAAATAGTTAAAGCAAGAGCAACCACTGTCGCAATACCGATGACCGCTTGCATAGCTGGTTTATCAAGTGCATTATTAACACTCTCATACCATTTTTCAGCAGTTTCAGTAACAGTACCAGCTGTTTCAGATAAAACATTTAACATAATTTTTTTCTCCTTTCTGCCACTTTCAAGGCAATTAGATTTTTTCACTACATCCAAAGTGAAAATATCAAAAGCTGACTCAACAGCAAATGACCTTATTCGAATAAAGACAATGTTTCTTCTTTGCTTTTACCTTCATCATCAATTACAGCATCTAAAATGACCCAATTGATAGGTTTCATAAAACCATTGATTTCTAATCTTTCGATTAGCTTTAAATCAACCTCGCGTAAAAACCCAGAGAAAATAATTTCTTTTGAAACAAACAATTCCCACATGCGATATTCGGTTCCAGTCTTACCAATACCTTTTAAAAAGCGTACTGGCATCGTTCTCGCAAAGCTCGAAGGTTGATTATAATACAACTTGATTAAATTCCAGGTATTAAAATCAATACTTACCCGAGATTGATAATCGGCATTAAGTAAAAACTTATCTTTTAAAAGCTCAATTACAAAAGTAGCTGAACGCTTTTTAGAATTTTCAGTGAAAGTAACTTTGTAGAGGTCCAATTTTTTGATGTCTTCTTTAGTCATTTCACCGCGTTTTACATATACCGCATTTTCCATTTTAACTTCTTTTTTAACATCTTTTTCCATTTTCTTTTTTTCTCCTTTTTATTTTTTTTATAATTAGTCCAAACCTGGACGAATTACCTCAATACCATACCCTCGATATTTTTCTTTATTCTTAGCTAACAAACCCTTAGCACAGTTTACCGCATTATATCGATTAGTATATTGTTTACAATATTCATCGTTTTCCGAAAACGTTCTGTTCTCTAAAAAATAATGTTTAGTCCATTTATCATCTTTTGAATAAAAGACAATTCGATATTTAATTTCTTTTTCCATATCAATCTCCTTATAAATAAAAATAGACAACCTAGGAAGAAGGTTGCCTAAAAACAATCAAAAAAAG
>CAYLLO010000075.1:0-2436 GCA_964384805.1 uncultured Staphylococcaceae bacterium
AAAGGTAGGTGATTTTTGTGAAAAAAATCAAAATATTAATCTTGTTGATTTTAACATTAGGTTTGTTTTTATGTTTTTCAAATATAAAATCTAAAGCTTATTATGAAACTGAAGGAAGTTACGTTTATGTTTATATTAATGGTACCGCAAGATTACGTGTTACTTACAATGTTATGCAAGGGTATTTATCGAAGGAAGGACTAGCTAGTAATGGTTGGCCATCTTCATGGATGACTAATAGTTATACTTCAGGAAAGAACTTTGATGGAGCATCTTGGGACATCTCTGGTAATCAAGTCATATCTAATTTTGGTGTGGTCCTTGATACTTTCTTTAATGCTTTTACTTTTGCGGATGCTGAAGGAACGTTCTCAAGTAGTGTTTATTTGTGGTTTTCTTCATCTTCAGAAACTATTAAGTATGCAACATTGAATTTTACCTATACTTCTCCTACTGGTAATTATGATAAAGAAACAATGATTTGGAATTGTGATAATGTTTTTCACTATAGCGATTTTCCTACAGTTTTTTATAATAACAAAACCGGCAAATATGATACTATTACAGGAGGTTATTGGTTTAATGATGATACTTTAACGTTATTAAGAGATAGTTATTCGACTACATTTGTTGGTGGTAAAACTTATAATTTTGATTATTTCGTTTCTGGTGATGTTGGTAGTGATACTAAAGAATTTGATGAAACAAAATGGGATTCTTTAAACGTTCCTACTATATTGTATGCTGATGAAGAATATGCTAAATTACCTGGTTCTTTTGGTACTTATACATTAGTGTGGAGTTTATTGTATCCGGCTGCTAATTATGTGGAGTTTGGTGATGTTATTGATACATTTATCCCTCTTTATCGATTACAACCTTTGAGTGATGCGGTAACAATTACTTTGCAAGCAATGGTTGTTATTGATGATGATACTTATTATACGCATGAATATTCATTGTTAATTCAAGCTAATGTGACTCAACTTGAGGCTCCAGTTTTAGAAAAAATACAAGTTGGAGAATCTTTTAAATTACAATGGAATTTTGTTGAAAATGCTGGCGGATATGTTATTAGTTATGGTAAAGATGAAGATGAAGTAATCGCAACTGTCAATGCTCAAACTAATGTTTATTTTCTTCCTGGTACCTTAGATACTGTAGGTAGTTACACTTTATATGTTAAAGCTTTGTCTAATAAATCTAATTATACTGATTCAAAATTTTCTAATGGTGTACCTTATTACTTTAATTCGGATTATCGGCAATTGTCTACTCCTGTATTAACTCTAGATGATCATACTTTGTCTTGGGAATCTGACACTTTAGTACAATATTGGGAGCTTTATTGTGATTTAGAACTGGTTAAAGTTATTGATGGAGGTGTTACTTCATTTGATATTTATGACTTAAATTTAGAACCTGGTACCTATAGTTTTAGGCTTATTGCTTTAGCTGCGGATTTAGAAAACTACGAAAATTCTAAATATTCTTCAGAGGTGACGTTTACTCAAAAGAAAGATGTTCTTAAATTTTATTACAATGGCACTGCTTACAGAACAATTTACCCTGCTCGACTTGAAGGAGAAGATGATGCAACTAAAAATGAATATTTTTTAGCTAACTTATTACCAACTGAAATTGCACTAAGTGATGGTGTAGGTATTGTTCAAGGTTATTACTTGGATAAGGAGTTAACTGATAAGATTGATAGTTCTATTATTTATTACTCCTGGAGTGCTATTGATTTTCATTACTTAGAGATATATATGGAAGTTGTACAGCCTTTAGATTATAATGGACCGACTCTTATTTGGAAAAACCCAGCTAGTTTTTTAGATACTGAATCGATTACAAAAATTGTGCGTAAAGCATGTGAAGATGGTACAAAAGATAATTTTGTTTTGAAATTACTTGATGATGGTTATACTGGATATGGTGATTCTCCAGGTAATTATGTTATGTCTTATGAATGTAAAGTTGGTGATTATGTTTCAAGCATTAATTTAACTATTAGAGTTTCAGCTTCAATTAAAGTAGATTATTTATATGGTGATACCTGGTATTGTTCAACGATTGTAGAAAAACCTGATATAGTATCAACTGCTAAAGCTGTTGGAGCTTTACCTGACACAGAGTTATCTTACACAATTGTTACTTATCATAATGAAACTAGTATTGATTATTATTCTACTAAACCATCAACTGGTATTTATTCGTTTTTAATAACTTATAATTCAACTGCTGGTTCAAAAGGTATATATCGTTTTGAAATGAATTATAATCTGGGCATTGACTATGAAATCGAAGAAGAAAGTAATATTTTACCAATAATCTTAAAAATTGGTGGTATTACGATTGGTATTATAATTGTTGTTGTGTTTTATAAAAAGGTCGTAAAACCGCTAAAAAAGGCTAAAAACAAGAAAAATTATA
>CAYLLO010000076.1:0-2426 GCA_964384805.1 uncultured Staphylococcaceae bacterium
GCTAATGTATTGAATATTGAAAGAATTGTAAATGCTAATTCATCTAAATCATTATCATGCTTAAATAGAATAGTTCTATTTAATCTATCTTCATAATTATTAAGTGATATTTTTAATTTATAATATTTCATATTATACCTCTCCATATATTTAACTATCTTTTAATTGCTGCTTTTACTTCATCTCACCAATTATTTAATTCTTCAAAAAATAGTTGATGCTTTTTATTTTAGCTTTGTCTTTTTTGGTTATCTTTATTTTATCATTAACATATTATATTTTTCTTATTGTACTAGTAACAATTTCCAATCACTTTATTTGTAACTCATATTTATCTCTCCTCGTATTTGTTATTTAATTAGTGAATCTGAGTAAATTCTGTTTTTAATCATAAACTCTTTGCTATCAAAAATAAATATCATGGTAAATAAGTCATCATCTTCATAATAATAATTTATTGAACTAAGGTTGACCGACAGACTTTTTTCTTATGCTTATATTATATACCAAAATAAAAATTATTGCTACTATTTTTTTAAAAATACATTTTCTGTCTAAATAAAAGTAATTGTGTTCATATAAAAATCCCCAATTATTAACAACACAAATAAGTACTTTTTTAGTAATGTAAAATTTTCTAATTCCAGAGCCATAATTTTTGGTAATCTATTTTTTATATAAACTCATAAAAAAGTCCTTCGTGTTATAATGCTATCGTCAGATAAAAAACTACGAAAGGACTTAATTATTAAACAACATTTTTAAATTCCTTCAAACATAATAAAGTAAAAATTATTTAAAATCAATATAGTGGCTATAAATTAAAAAAATTATTGGTTACCTCTTCTTACTTCTTGATATATATCATAGTATTGTAATTTTATAACATCATTTAATGATAAATTAACATATAGGTTTTCTATTACCGTTTCATTAACAAGAAATGTATTTCTTATGTTGCCTAAATCATCTTCATAAATAATACACTTACAATAATGTTCTGGGCAATAAATATCACTTGTAATAACTAAATATTGTTTTGTATTTTTAAAATACTTTACTATTTGACAAATTCTACAGTATTTAATTTGCTCATTATATGAAGGTTTAAAATATAGAATTGTACCTTTACTATATTTCATATTATTTTACCCTTCTAATTTCTTTGCTTTGTAATAAAATAATTAAATTTATATAAATACTAGTAAGTAATAATAATATAACAAAAGGAATTTGTAGAATTGAAATAATAATTGAACTAACACATAACACACTAATTAAAATAATTTCAACAACCACAATTGTATTATATTGTTGAATCAACTTAAGCATCTTGCTTATCATAGTGCTAATATAAATGTATATTGCAAGTATACCGAAAAATATAAGTATGATTGTGTTTAAAGTTCTATATAATGGTGTCAAAGTTAGAAACAATATAATTCCATTTATTCCAACATATATATTAATATATCGATACATTATTAATTTATATCTTACATTAAAATTACTATCTATAAAATGTTTTTTAAATTCTATAGTAGAAACAATAAATATAGCAAAACTTATTATAGTTAAAATTACACAACAAATAATTAGTATAGGAAATACAATTCTACTTATACGTTCATACTCTGTAAAATTTGGAATTTGTGAGATTGATGAATCTAGTTTTACATCATATATATTTCCTAGAATAACATGTACTATTGGAATTAATAATGAACTAATATTTAAAAATATTGAAATAATTGAATTTTTAATATACTTTTGTTCTTTTAAATGATTTTCCTTTAATTCTTCTTTATCAATATTATTTACATCAGTATTAAAATCTTCTGCATCCAATAAAAATGCAACATCAGTTTTTAATGCGATTGCTATTGATTTTAACATAATAACATCTGGATAACTTCTACCATTTTCCCAACTACTTATTGTTTTGTCTGATACATTCAGTAGTTCTGCTAATTCAAATTGTGTCAAATTTTGTTTTTTTCTTTCTTGCTTTAATATCTTTGAAAAATGCATTTTTCGGACCTCACTTCCATTAATATTATATCACATAACCTTTTTTATTCAATCCAAATTTATTCCAATTTACCCTAAAAACTTTAGAATTTGTTTAATATCCTGTCAATAGCATCCTGTTAATGATAAAATAAAGATAACCAAAAAAAGACAACCTTTTAGTTATCTTAAATAATTTTAATATATGTGTCATTACTACAAAATGTTTCATATACTATAATGCAAAAAAGGGAACTAGCATATATCTGTACTAGTTCCTATATTTTTTCTATAATATTTAAGTTGCAGTTGAATTGGAATTCTACATTATGTTTATCAATCACCTTAATAAAGTTTATTAGTGCTCTCATAATTTGAGCATCTAATAGGTCAACTGACTAATCGCTTAAGATGGT
>CAYLLO010000077.1:0-2420 GCA_964384805.1 uncultured Staphylococcaceae bacterium
AATGTATAGCATTTTATAGCACATTTTCAAAAAATGTGTTATAAAATTATTGTACCTAATTTCTGACGAAAAGTCATTATAAGGGGAAAGTAAATTTCCTTCCTATAATAAATTGGACAATAATGATTTATAACACATATTTTTTTATTAAAATTTGTTGTTTTTTTTCTGTTTTTAGGTAGACTTCCCCTTACCCCAAAAGAGCTAAAGCTCCGTTTTATTTATAATTTAGAATATTACAGCCACCAGAGTCGTTTGGAATTATAATTAAACTCATATGATAGATTTTCTGAATTACATTTTTTGCACTTAGGTTTATAGAAAATCCGGTCTTTTTTATTGATAAATTTATTAAAATTAAGTTTTGATAACAAGAACAAGCATATTTTAATATTTTCCTTTTTGTTTCTATTTGATAAAAGTCCATAATGTTTAATTTTGGTGAACCTAAAAGGTAAAACATGCATCAAAAATCTTCTTATAAATTCTTCAGCTGTAATAGTCATTTCTTTGATTTTTGATTTATCTTTATAATCTTTATATTCGAAGGCCACGTTACCATCTTCAACGTTTTTTATTCTTTCGTTCGATATAGCAACTCTAAAAGAGTATCTACCAACGTATTCAACAACGTTTTCAGCTTTACCTTTAGGTGGTTCGATATACGTAATCCAAGTTTTTGAATAAAGAGGTTCTAAAAATTTATTAAATTTGGCAATTGTATCAATGTCATCGCTTAAAGCTAAGTTATTATATTCTTTTTTTAGTTTATCTAGGAATTTACCTCTAAATAAAGAGCCTAAAACTTGAACTTTAAACAGATAATTTTCTTTACATGAAATCCATTTATTGTTTTTTAATCCACCACCAGTTACAATTGAATGTATATGTGGGTGGAATTCCATTTTTTGACCCCAAGTGTGAAGGATTGAAGTTACACCAAGCTTCGCACCAACCCATTTGGAATCTTCTCCTAATGTTAAAATAGTCTCTGATGTTGCATCAAAAAGAATCTTGTAACAAATATCTTGATTATAAAGAAATATTTCATTTAATTCACTTGGGACAGTTGTTACAATGTGGAAATATTGACAATTCAAAAGATTTTTTGATTCTGTATTAATCCATTTTTCCCTTGCATACGCTTGACACATAGGACAATGTCTATTACGACAAGAGTTTTTATCAATATACTCTTCACCACATTCTTCACATTTACATATATGATAACCTAATTCTTTTGTTTTGCAATTTCTAATAGCATTAAAAACCTTCCATTGTTCTTTACTTAATTTATGTTTTTTTATATAGTCATCTCCATATGTTTGGAAAATATATTGAATGGTAAACTTAGACATAATTTATTCCCTCTAACTCATTAAAGTTTTGAGATAAATGAAGATAAATAAATGTTGAATTTAAGTTTTTATGTCCCAACATTGATTTTAAATTTAAAATTTTACCTCCATTGGATAAATAATAAGTAGCAAATGAATGTCTTAAACTATGAAATGACATATTCTTAGGTAAATTATATTTAACTTTTAAGCTAGTAAAATAATTAATTATTGTTTTAGAATTCATATATTCTTTATTATTCGTTCCTGAAAACAAAGCACCTGATTTTATATTCTGTTCCAGACAATAAAATCTTAAGAATTTTATGACAACATCAGGAAGTATCGTATATCTTTCTTTGTTTCCTTTACCTAATACCTTAATTTTGTGTTCTTTTGAATTAATATCTTCAACATTAACTTTAGCAACTTCTTCAACTCTTAATCCGCAACAAAAACCTAGTAGCAACCAACATTTATATTTCAAATTATTTTCTTCGTTAAAGATTTTAATAAATGTGTCTTTTGGCATTATGGTTGGTATTTTCTTTTGCAGTTTTGATGTAGGTAGTAAGAATCTATTTAGTGTAATGTTGAAACAGACAATATACATTAGTCTAATTGAACAAACCGCAACGTTATAACTGCTTTTACATTTACACGGCTTTATATACTCTTCATTAAGAAAATTAACGATATCATTTTCTTTAAGTTTCTTTATGTTAGTTCCTTCATCATAAAAATCTAAAAATCTTTTTAAAGAACTTTTATAATTAATATAAGTAGCTTCACTCCTTCCTCTTAATTTTAAATTTTCATGGACTTTTTCTATCCATTTTTCCTTGTTTTTTTCATTATTCATTAAAAAATCCTCCTTTTTTTCCAAAAAAGAGCAATTTAGTCTTTTCAAATTTAAAATTTGGTGTATAATATTAAATGTGAGTTGACGTTATTGTTTTTTTGGATTTGTTATATATAATAACTCAACTCTTTTTATTTTGCAACTAAAATATTAATTATTTTTGTAAATATGAGGTTATTTGAAGAATTTATAATGACTTTTCGTCAGAAATTTGGTACAAT
>CAYLLO010000078.1:0-2264 GCA_964384805.1 uncultured Staphylococcaceae bacterium
CTAAAATATACTTTAAAAATGCTAAAATTGCCATTGATTCTTTTCATGTAGTTAACAAAGATGTACCAATTAAAAACATTATTAAAAAATAAATAAATTTCAAGAAATTTCATTATCTGTTAAAAGAAAATCCCTACTTTTTCAAGCAGGGATTTTAGTACTAGAATTCTTTACACCCCATATTCTAACACTTTTTTTAAAACAGCACTAGAATTTTTTACAGGGCCGTAATCTCTAAGGTTTTATTTACCCTTCTAATAACTCTGTTAATTTCTTTTGATATATTGGTTGTAATGCTGATAACACTACAGAAGGTGTTTGGTCATTTTTAGCATTAACAATTAATGCAGAAGATTTAGGATAAATACCATATTCACCATAGTGAGATCCATCACCTAAAGTCATTGAAACAACACCAATCATTTCGAAATATGTTAATCCTTCACGAGTTTGAACATCCATAATAGCTTTAACTGATTCAGCAGAGTCAATTCTAGCTTCTAAGTATGCTTGATATTTTTCATCTGATGTTAAGGCTACTGATTTAGATTCAGGTTTTAAACCATTAGTTAAATCGTCAAAAATGTTGAATAGAATTGAAGAACTTAATCCATTTTCACCATTTTCAACATTACGAATAGCATACATACTTTCGTATCCGATAGGGATTTTATAAGTTTTTAAATTTGTATCATCATCATTTCTTGGATAAGGAACAGCCGAAATACTGAAATCTAAAGTAGAAGGCCAACGTTCAGCGTTTCCATAGAACCACATACCACCAGTTTGGAATAATACTAATCCATCTTTGAAGTTAGTAGTTGAAACAGTTGATCCATTAGGTTCCCAGTATAAATCTTCAATTTTTTGTAAATCAGAATATACATCGATTACTGTTTGGTTATTTAATAATGCTAAACCATTCTTAACAAATTGTCCACCTCTAGCAGCTACTAAACCTTTAGCAACATCGAAGTAGTCTCCACCAAATGCCCATTTTTCACCTTTATCAGCATCTTGATCAAATTTTGTTTGAGCTTGAGCTAATAAGTCTTGGAATGCACTCCATGTCCATTCATTATTATTCCATAAAGTTGCAGGGTCAGGTAAACCATATTGATCAATTAAATCTTGATTATAGTGTAACCAATGGTCAGGACGAGCTTCACCACTAGCATAAGCATAAACCTTATTACCTGATTGAGCCATTAAATTATAGTTATTTGATTGAACATAATTATAATCAGCGAAAATACCTGTTTCACGTTTTAAATTATATAATTCAGCAATTGCACTATTTCTAACTAAAGTAGGAATCCAGCTTGAATCAATTAAGAAAATATCACCAACATCAGTGTTATTTTTAACACCTGTAAAAATCCATTTAACACGTTCAGGTCCCCAAGGTGCTTCTGCTGGATAATCTTTATATACGATATCGATATTATATTCAGATTCAATTTTAGCAATTAACTGACGTTTTTCAGTTTTACGTTCTCCACTATAGTTTGCATCGTTAGGGTCATATTCACTTACTGGCAAAACCATAATTTCGATAGTCATACCTTTACCATCCCAATTGTCTTTGTTGTATTCCCAGTTCCAAGTTTCAGGGTCTAAACAATATTCATTGTCACGGTCTAAAGCACAATTAAGATCAGTAGGCACATCAGGATTGACAGGGTTATCAGTATTACCACCACTTGGATTGTTACCTGAATCTCCATTATCTTTACAACTTTCATGATTAGGGTTTTTACTGCAGTCTATTTTATTATCATCTTTATCTTTATCGCCACCACAAGAAGTTAAAGTTAAAACAGCAAATAACATAACAACTGCAAATAAGAAATATTTTTTAAGTTTCATATTTTCCTCCTTAAAATTATTCAGTATAACAGACTAATTATTTTATCTCTTGGCCCTATTAAAATGACGAGAAAAACAATTATTCTTTTACTACACTATTATTATATCATACAAACTCTAAAAAAGAAAGCGTTTTAGCAATTTTTTATTGACTTTTTTTGTCAAATTTTTATTTATATTTATTATTTAAATTATAACTTAAAAATTTCTGTTAATCCTCATATTTTCCGTCACTTCAATTTTTTCATCAACAACAATATCTTATTTATCTTCTTCTTTTATTGTTATAAAAAAATCCCTTCTCTTCTTCGTATTATTACTGATGTAAAAATTGAAGCCTTGCTAATGCTGTTGAAGCAGCATATGGATTAGGTCAAGAATTCTGTTGGGATGAA
>CAYLLO010000079.1:0-2256 GCA_964384805.1 uncultured Staphylococcaceae bacterium
AAAAATATGACTATTTTAAAGCAAAGTTTAATCAAATTCACGCCAGAAAAATGCAAGTAAATCGCTATCGCAAGATTGGGCTTAATTCACAAATGGCTTGATTTTAAGCGAAAATCAACAAATAAAGTTTAACAAGAAGCGAACAAAAAAGAAATCTTTAAAGTAAAAAATAAGGAACTATTTTTATAAAGTTAAAAAAGAACTCGGACTTACTGATTATATATTTGATGATTAAAGACATACAAAATATTAAGTTTGTAAATTTAATTTTTCAATACGCAAAAATAGATATTATAAAGTTTTCATATAAATAGATTTCAAGTATTTACATGCAAATACTTGAAAAATAAAATAAATATTTTATAATATAAATAGGAATATTTTATATGAATACAGTAAAGGCTAAAATAAAAAAACGAATCTTAAAAGAGACCAATTATGAAAAAATTTGGTCTGTTAATGATTTTAAGAAATACCCTCAAATGTCTGTATTAAAAGCTTTTAGTGATTTATACAAAGAAAAATTTATTAAAAGAGCCAAAAGAGGATTTTATTATCGAGTCAAAAATACCATTCTAGGGGAAACTTCTTATAATGAAATTGACTTGGCAATTTCTAAAGTAAAAAATAGATGTAAATTTTATTGTATATCTGGTATTGCAGGATATAACGAGCTCGGGTTTACAACGCAAATACCTAATAATGTTGTTATTGCGTGTGATTCAAATATTCGTTCTGAAAAAAATATTAAATATATATATCGTAAAAAACCTGTTGATGGAGGCATAGCAGAAAGAATTGTTTTGGATGCTATTATTGATATAAAAATAATACCAGATACAACCATAGAAAAAACTATTGATAGAATTAAATATTTAATCGAAAAAGATGTGGTTAGTTTATCATCTTTGGTTAAAACTGCTTTTGGTGAATCTCCGAGGGTCAAATCAATAATTGGTGCAATTGCGGAAGAGTTTAACTACGATTTAAATGTTTTAAAAGAATTAAAATCTTCATTAAATCCTCTTTCTATGATATACTTGAACGTAGGAAACACTTTGAATTTTGCTAATAACTGGCAAATAAAACCGGAGCGATAATGAAATACTTGCATCAGCATGAAGATTTTAAATTTTTTATAAATAGAGCTGCAAAAGAGGTGAATTTGAGTGAATTCATTATCGAGAAAGACTATTGGGTTACATATTTATTAAAAAACTTAGTTCGTTCAGAGTTTAATAATGAATTTGTATTTAAAGGTGGTACTTGTCTTTCAAAAGCATATAATTTAATCAATAGATTTTCAGAAGATATTGATCTTCTGATGTTAGAAACAGAAAATACAAAATCTAAAACCCAAAAAGGAAAACGATTGAGTGCGCTAAGGGAGTTTATTTCAAGTCTTTCGGAAATAACTTGTACAGAAAGTAATCGTTCAGAGTTATATGCTACATATAAATTTGCATTTCCATCATACAGTTCTATTATAAATTCTGTTAGTAAAGAAATACTGTTAGAACCAGGGTACAGAGGTGGAATTACCCCTGAAATCAGAAAGAAAGCTATATCGTCATATGTTGAAAATTTAATATATGGAAAGATTGAAAATTATGATATTGAACCATTTGAAATAAATGTTTTATCTCTTGAAAGAATATTTATGGAAAAAATCTTCGCCATTAAAGAGATATATGATAAAGATAACGGTAAAACATTGATAAAGAAAACTCGTCATTACTATGATATTTATAAATTAGCACAAACCGACGAGATCAAAACATTATTAAATGATAAAAAACGAATAGATGCTATTGTCGAAGATATTAATACTATTAGTTATAAATATTATAATTTAGCTCCTGCAACATGGAACGAGTTGGTTAATCATATCGCATTAAAACCAGATAAAAAATTATTTGAGCAACTAAAACAAGGCTACACAAATGATAAAGATTTATATAATGAATTTATTGAATTTGATAAATTTATTAATTTGTTTTAGTATAAAACTTTTGTAATTTTATTTTATTACCCGTAAATTTGCTTTACTTGGATGTGAAATACCCCTGTTTCCACCTTGAATTTCAGTAATTCCTAATATTAATTTTTGCAATTCTTTGACAGATAATCCTAATTCTAATGCGACATCAGCTTTTGAAATTTGCTCCAATCGTTTTGCATACAAGCAAACATGTAGTTCCATTTGGAGAAAATATGTTTGTGGTTTCGATGAATAATCTTTGGGATTAAGTTCTC
>CAYLLO010000080.1:0-2238 GCA_964384805.1 uncultured Staphylococcaceae bacterium
TTTAGATACATCAACCCATTCTACGCCACTATTTTCATCAGGTTTGATTCGTAATTTATCATTTGGATCGGCTATTAACAAGTAAGCTATATTTAAATGAATGTGGGAAGAAACATACTTTCCTTTTTTAATATGTCCATCAACACATAAAACTTCTAGTGAAAAAATATCTGGCAATAAAACTTTGATATGTTCTATACCACTTTCTTCTTTCACTTCTTTTATTGCAACTGAAAGTAAATTACTATCTCCATCAGCATGTCCACCAATCCACGACCAAGATTGAAAAATGTTGTGATAAACCATTAGAATTTTTTTATAATCAGGACTTACTACCCATGCAGATGCGGTAAAGTGAGCCACTTTATTATTTCTAGTTAAAACATCAATATCTTTTTTTAACCAATTTAAGATTATTTTTTTATCTACTTCTTCTTGTTCATTAAAGGGGATGTATTTTTCAATATCAGAAATTAACTTCTCCATATAAAACCTCACATTTTCTCTTTATTTTATTATAACATTTATAATAAAAAATAGCAAAACAAAAGCCGTTTAAAACGACTTTCTGCTTAAACTATCATTCTTTTATTATCATTTTTATATACGTCGCGAATCTTTTGTCATCTTATAAATCTTTTCCTTTAATTGTTTAGTGGCATATTTTTGACTTATTCGCCATCCCCAATTGCCTGTTGCGGTAGAAGGAGTATTCATTCTACCTAACTCGTTTGTTAATTCTAAATAATCTTGCATTGGAATAATTGCTAAACAAGCTTTGCTATTTAAAGCAAGTTCAATTAATGCCTCAGTCCCAGTTTGTTTTTTCTGTCTAGCACACTCTTTTTTATAACGCTTTTTAGCATCACCATCTAAAGTACGATACCATGTTTTAGTACAATCAGAATCATGTGAACCAGTATATATAATACAATTAGAACTTTCAAACATTCTAGGCAAGTATTCACTATCATCATCATAAAAAGCAAATTGTAAAATTTTCATACCTGGAAAACCAGTTACTCTTAATAATTCTCTAACATCATCCGTAATATAACCCAAATCTTCTGCAATTATTTCAGCATTTGGAAAAGTCTTTTTTATTTCATTAAAAAGTTTAATGCCTGGAGCAGTTCTCCAATTACCATATTTTGCTGTTTTATGGCCATATGGAATACAGTAATATCCCGCAAATCCTCTAAAATGATCAATTCTTAATACATCATATAACTTAAAACTTTCTTTAATTCGTTTTTTCCACCAAGTAAAATTGTCTTTTTCCATTTTATTCCAATCATAAATTGGATTTCCCCATAATTGTCCATCTGGTGAAAAACCATCTGGTGGACATCCAGCAACAAGAATTGGTTGGTAATTATCATCCAATAAAAAATCACTAGGGTTGCACCAAACATCCATGCTATCATGTGCTACATAAATTGGCATATCACCAATAATCTTAATTCCTAATTTATTAACATATTTATGAAGTTTATCCCATTGTTTATAAAACTCAAATTGAACAAATCGCCAAAAATTCATTTCATCAACAAAATTACCTGCTAATTTACGTGCTGTTGCAAAATTTTTGTATTCTTCTTCCCAACTAGACCATTCCGAGTAACTATGTTTAACTTTTAAAGTCATAAATAAAGCATAATCATCAAGCCAAAACCGATTATTATTACAAAACATTTGATAATCATCATTAATTTTGAATCTTAAATATGCTTTTCTTAATAAATCATATCTTGTATTAAATAACCAACCATAATCTACTTTTTTACTTTTATTAACCGCTGTTGCAAGCTCTTTTTTTGTTAATAATCTATCTTGATACAAATCATCTAAATCAATAAAATAAGGATTCCCCGAAGATGAAGCTGGAGACTGATATGGACTATCACCATATGATGTAGGATTAAGGGGTAAAACTTGCCAATATTTTTGTCCCGTTTCATAAAGAAAATCAGCAAATTTATATGCATTTTGGCCTAAATTTCCTATACCATATTTTGAAGGCAGGCTACTAATTGGCATTAAAATGCCACTATAATGTTGTGATTTTAAATTATAATTTTTTTTCATAATATACTTCCTTTTTATAAAAGCAATGTTTCCGTCAGTAAATTATAACATTCAAATTTTAAGATGTCAAATTAAAAAAACACATTAGATTTTTCATCTGATTGTTTTGTGATATATTCAAAATAGTAGTTTTATGAAATTTACAAAATA
>CAYLLO010000081.1:0-2217 GCA_964384805.1 uncultured Staphylococcaceae bacterium
AAATAATAAAAAGGGGCAAACCTAAATTCATAGGTTATTTAACAGCCCCTTTTTATTAAGCTTATCGACGTTCTTTAATACGAGCAGCTTTGGAAGATAATGAACGAATGTAATGTAATTTAGCACGGCGAACTTTACCATGTCTTAATACTTCGATCTTAGCAACCATTGGTGAGTGAACAGGGAAAATTCTTTCAACACCTACACCGTAAGACATTTTACGAACTGTATAAGTTTCAGAAACTCCTCCACCACGACGTGCAATTACTAATCCTTCGAAAATTTGGATTCTTTCACGATCGCCTTCTTTAATTCTAACGTGTACTTTTACATTGTCACCCGGACGAAATGCAGGAACATCTTCTTTTAAATATTGCTTAGTTACTGCTTCTAATAATTGTTGACTCATAACACACACTCCTTCTTCTAATTTGAAATATTTCTAACTAGAAATATTTTTCAAACGATATTCATACCTATCATGACAATAGTAGCGGAATATTACTGCATCATTTACGCAGCTATAATATTATAGCACATACTGTGTTTTATTTCAAGTAATTTAAGAGTTATTTTGACAAATAAGATAAATAATGGTATAATAATTAAGTAAAGGTGATTAATTTATGGAAAATAATAATTTAAGAATTGGACAAGTAAATAAATTGGAAGTTTTAAAAGAAACCGATATTGCTTACACTTTAACTAATGGTCATGATGAGGTATTCTTACACTTTAACCAAACTCCTAAACCATTAAGAATCGGTGAAAAAGTGTCAGCTTTTTTGTACTACGATCAAAAGAAACGTCTTTGTGCAACTTTAGAAAAACCACTTATTACAACCACTCAATATGCTTTTGTCGAGGTAGTTGCAATTAGCAGTGGGGGAGTTTTTGTTAATATTGGTATTAACAAAGATATTCTCTTATCTAAAGACTACTTAACTATATCTCCTAATGGATGGCCTCAAGTAGGTGATCAAATACCCTGTATTTTAAAAGCCAAAACCAATCAGTTAACAGCACGAATAATTAACAAAAACGATAATATCAATCAACCTCATAAGCTTAACGTAGGAGATTACGCTTCTGGAATTGTTTCCAAATTATCTCCTAATGGTATTGGTATATATACAAATACTTTTGATTTTGTTTTTATTCACCAAAGTTTATTAAGAAAAAATTTCCGACTTGGTGAAGTTGTTGATTTTAAAATAATCAATATTAACCAACACAACGAATATAATGCTTCAACAATTCAAAACAAAGAATTTTCACGTCTTACCGATAGTGATGATATCCTTAATCATTTAAGAGCTAATGGGGGAATAATGCATCTTGGAAATGCCTCTAGTCCCGATGAGATTTCTAAAATTTTACATATGAGTAAAAGTGCTTTTAAAAGAGCTATTGGTAATTTATATAAACAACATTTAATTGAAATTGAAGATTATAAAACTATTTTAAAATAGGTGATTATATGGAAGAAAAAGACTTAAAAGAAATCGTAACCTCTAATCTAATTAACTATCGTAAAGCCAATAATTATACTCAAGCTAATCTTGCTGAAAAATTAAATTATTCTGATAAAGCCATTTCAAAATGGGAACGTGGAGAAAGCTTACCAGATTTGTACACCTTGATGCTTTTAACCGAATTATATGGCATAACCCTTAATGACTTAGTTACAAATGGAGAGACAACCAAAATCAAACCTAAAAAGAAGAAAAATAACCATCTAACTATTACCCTTCTTTCTTGTTTACTTGTTTGGTTGGTTGCAACTATTGCCTATGTTATCCCACTAATTTTTACTAATATTCCCCATCTATGGCTAACATTTATTTGGGCCCTTCCTGTATCTTTTATTTTATTATTAGTATTCAGTTCTTTATGGGGAAATAACAAAACTACTTTTATTTGTGTTACGGGTTTAATTTTAACCTTAATTTTATCTACATGTATACCACTATATGTTTGTCTATCATTAGCTAAAATTTGGTTTTTATTCATCTTATTTATTCCTTTAGAACTCTTAAATATTTTCTGGTTTTTATTAAGAAAATAAATTATTAAAAAATATATAACAAGCAACAGACTAGTTGATGTAAAAAATATTTATTTTGTAAAGTTTGTTTCTAATTAAATTTTATTATAAAATCAAGGGGCTGTTAAATAACCTATGAATTTAGGTTTGCCCCTTTTTATTATTTTTAT
>CAYLLO010000082.1:0-2049 GCA_964384805.1 uncultured Staphylococcaceae bacterium
TTATTTTGTAAATTTCATAAAACTACTATTTTGAATATATCACAAAACAATCAGAGAAAGTAGAACGATATGAGTAATTGCTTGATTTTTGAACATATATGTGCTATAATCATTAAGAGTGTGTTCTATTGATTATAAAAGCCTAGGAGGAAATATATGAAAATAGCAATTATGACAGATGTTAATGCCGGTTTAGATTATATCGGTTATGATTCAGGAATTAGATGTTTAAGATCAAGTGTAAATTTCCAAAATGAAGTTTTAGTTGATGGAATTGATATAAAAGCCGATGAATTTTACGAAAGAATTAAAAATATTACAGATCCTAAAGATATTCCCTCAACTAGTGCACCCGCTATTGGCGATATTATGGATGCTATTGAAAAATTTATTGAAGAAGGTTATACGGATGTTATTCATTTTCCCATATCTTTTAAATTAAGTTCGACTGGGCCTAACGTAGTAAGTGTTGCTAAAGAATACGAAGATAAAATCAAAGTTCATGTTATTGATACTAAAATGGCATGTTACTTACAAGGATATCTAGCAATTAATGCTAAACAAATGGCCGAACATGGGGCTACAGTTGAAGAGATTATTGAACGTAGTAATTATTTAATCAAAAACTCACAAGCATATTTTGTAGTTGAAGACCTAAACTATTTAGTAAAAAATGGTCGTCTTACCGGAATGGCTGGATTTATGGGAAGTCTTTTAAAGATTAAACCAGTTCTTGAATTAGATAAAGAAGGACGTATCGTCACTAAAGAGAAAGTTAGAACTTATTCTAAAGCCGTAGAACGTGCTGTAGAATTAATTTTAGAATTTTTACAAGATAAGAAAAATATTAAATTAGTTGGTTTTCACTCTTTAAAAGAAGATGTTGTTAAAGAAGTAATTAAAAAAATCCAAGAAGCCCGCCCTGATATTACCGATGTTGAAATTCATTTTATTACTCCAGCTGTTGGAGCACATATTGGCGCAGGTGTTATTGGTATTGGAACATTTGTTTTATAAAATAGGTTATACTAATTGAAAAGGAGAAAGAGATATATGGCATTAGTTAATATGGTAGGTATGCTTACAAAAGCAAGAGAAGGTAAGTATGCCGTTGGTCAATTCAATATTAATAATCTTGAATGGACAAAAACAATTTTGTTAACAGCACAAGAACAATCTTCACCAGTTATTTTAGGAGTTTCAGAAGGGGCTGCTAAATATATGGGAGGGTTCAAAACTGTTGTTGGAATGGTTAAAGGGTTAATGGCTGACTTAAACATCACTGTTGATGTAGCAATTCACTTAGACCATGGTCAAAGTTTTGACAACTGTAAAAAAGCATTAGATGCGGGATTCACATCAGTTATGATTGATGGTTCACATCACCCTATTGATGAAAACATCAAAATGACAAAAGAAGTTGTAGATTATGCCCATGCAATGGGAGCATCAGTTGAGGCCGAAGTAGGAACTGTTGGTGGTAATGAAGATGGAGTTATTGGTGGTATCAAATATGCGGATTTAAATGAATGTGTTCGTTTAGTTAAAGAAGCAGGTGTAGACGCTTTAGCACCAGCCTTAGGATCAGTTCATGGTCCTTATCAAGGAGAACCAGTATTAGGATTTACAGAAATGGAAGCAATAGGTAATGCAACTAACATGCCACTTGTTTTACATGGAGGAACAGGAATTCCTGATGAAAAAATCCAAAGAGCTATTGCTTGTGGAACTTGTAAAATCAATGTTAACACTGAATGTCAACTAGCATTTAACAAAATTTTACGTGAATTCTTAAGCGATGAAAAAAATGCCAAAGTTTACGATCCACGTAAATTACTAGGACCAGCTACTAAAGGTATTGCGGGAGCAGTAACAGAAAAAATGACAGTATTTGGTTCTGTAAATAAGAATTAATTAAACAGACAAAAAAGTAAAAAATAACACACACATTAATTCCTATTATGGTTACAAGGAAAAATGTGTGTGTTTACTATTTTAAGAACGTTTTAAGTTATTCTAATAATTCGTTGATATTCTATAAAGGTGTAC
>CAYLLO010000083.1:0-2008 GCA_964384805.1 uncultured Staphylococcaceae bacterium
CCCATCTTTGACACTTTGTGATAAAAAATCTTCTCTAGATATTGAAAAATCTAGTTTTTTTATCATTTTATACTTGCGTACTATGCGTGTACTATGGTATAATTGGATTAGTAAGGTAGTTGATAGTATGAGATTAAAAAAAGTTACAGCTAAAAATGGTCATATAACTTATTCTATAATTAAAGATTACATTAAATTAGATGGCAAAAGAACTTCAACCACATATGAACTATTAGGTGATGATGATGGATTAAAAGAAAAATTTGGTAAAATTAATACTATGGTTAAGGTTCAAGAATATATTGATTCTTTAAACCAGCAAATCAAAGATGAAAAAGAACCTAAAACTATAATTGAATTAAATCCTAATAGACGCATAGAAAAAAATGTTAATCGTTCTTTTTACATAGGTCATTTATTCTTAAGAAAAATTTATTATCTATTTGGTATGGATAAAATATGTGATTCAATAAAAGAAAATTATAAATTTGAATTTGATATTAATAAAGTGGTTGAATGTTTGGTTTTTGCTCGCATTATTTGGCCATCATCTAAACTTTCTACATTTGAGCAATCTAGAAAATTTATCGGTAATTATGACTTCGATTTACAACATATTTATAGAACATTAACCTATTTATCAAAAGAAATGAATACAATACAAAAACAATTATTTGACTATAGTAATAAAGTTATAGATAGAAATTATAAAGTCATTTATTATGATTGTACTAATTTTTTCTTCTACACTGAAGAAAATGATTTTCAAAGAAATGGCATTAGTAAACAACATATGCCTCTCCCTTTAGTTCAAATGGGATTATTTATGGATGCCGATGGATATCCTTTTGCTATGAATATTAATCCAGGTAACACTAGTGAAACTAAAACTATGATTCCAAGTGAAGAAAAATTTTTAGAAGAATATAATATGAAAGGCAAAAACATAATTGTATGTACTGATGCTGCTATGTGTACTGATGAAATTAAAAACTTCAATGTTAAAGAAGACAGAGGCTTTATAATTACACAACCAATAAAAAAATTAAATAATGAACTAAAAGATTTTGCTTTAAATAAAACCGGTTGGAGAATACTAGGTAATCTTAACAACATTTATAATTTAGAAGAAATAGAAAAAGATGAATATTTAAAAAAACAACATTATAATACAATTTTCTATAAAGAAATTGAATGTGAAACCAAATCAGTTAATCAAACTTTAATAATTACATTTTCATTTAAATATCAAGAATATCAGCATAAATTAAAAACGCATCAATTAGAACGTGCTAGAAAATTGGTTGAAGAAACAAACAAAAAAAATAAAAGTTCTAAGAATAAGAAAGATATTGAACAAATTAAAATTACTAAAAATCAAAATGATCCAAAAAGATTTATAAGGCAAATTAAAACGACTGACGCTGGTGAAGTTGCTTCTAATATCAAATATTTAATAGATGAAGATATTTACAAAGAAGAAGAAAAATATAACGGACTATATGGCATAACTACAAATTTAATAGATGACACTGAAACTATTATTAAGGTTATGAAAGGTAGATGGGAAATTGAAGAATCATTTAGAATTATGAAAGATGAATTTGATTCTGGAACAGTCCATTTATCAAGAGAAGATAGAATTAAAGGACATTTTATTACTTGTTACTTATCTTTATTTATTTATAGATATTTAGAGCATCAATTAAATGACAAATATACTGTTCATGAAATAATATCAACATTACAAGAAATGAAAATGTTAGAACATAAAGGAAAAGGTTATGTTCCAGAATATACAAGAACTGATTTAACTGATGCTTTACACTATTTTTTAGGTATAAATACTGATAATGAAATAGTCGATTATAAAAAAATTAAAAAAATTTTAGACATTAAAAATGATTAAATCATAGTACGCACTTTTTTAAGCAATTTAAAACTCCCAAAAGCTTTTAAAAATAAGGCATAGGGAGTTTTTTTCTTCTTACAACTGTCAAATTTGAGA
>CAYLLO010000084.1:0-1782 GCA_964384805.1 uncultured Staphylococcaceae bacterium
AGGGTAATCGTTCTAACACCTAGGAAAAAATCTATCATTTCGTTAATCTACCAAACATTCCGTAGCACCCACCTTTCGTTCCGTAGCACCCACCTTTCGTCCCGTAGATACCCTTTCGTCCCGCAGTTATTTGCACAAAAAGAAAAAAAAATTACAAAAGCACCTAATGGTACTCCTACAAGGCTAACTTCTTACATTACAAATAGGAATTTTACTCCTTTATGTAAAGAAAAAAGGTCTGACACTTATAGTATCAAACCTAAGATTATCAAATGGTGCGGGTGACAGGAGTTGAACCTGCACTCCGAAGAACTAGAGCCTAAATCTAGCGCGTCTGCCAATTTCGCCACACCCGCATTACTTTAATAGTATATCACAAAAGTTATTTTCATGCAAGGAAAAAGAATAAAGAATTACAATTTAGGAATTTAATTGCCCGTGTACAGTATATATTGTACACGGGTCAAATATTTTTAATTATTATTCACTAATAACTTTTCTAATCTTTTCGGCAAGTTCATAAAGTCTTGTGCTAGGAACTCCCGAAATTGCTACTCTTATTCCTCCTGAAACCGTCGTTACATACACATCATTTTGTGATAATTTAAGAGCTATAGTTTCTGGTTCTTCAACAGGAATCGATAAAAAGAAACCATTGGTATGAGGAAAGGTTTTGATATTAAATTCTTTTAGAGCAGTTCTAAAAATATTTGTTTTATTTTCCAGGATAGCCCGATGTTTTTTAATTTCCATATATACTTTATCTTGTAACTCTTCACTTGTTAAAACTTTTTTTAAAACACTACATCCCAAACGATTAGGATTACTCCATTTTGTTCTAGTGTGTGAATAAAAGATTTTTTCTAGTTTTTCCACATTTTTAGAAATCATTGTAAGGGAACCGAGTCGAAAACCATATATACCAAAACTTTTAGAAAAACTATAGGCAATTGCCAAATTAATGTTTTCATTCAATTCTAATAACGGATTTAAATTTTGGTTTAAACCAAAATTATAGTAAGCAATATCTAAAATAATAGTAATTTGTTTATCTTTGGTAACTTTATTATTAACTAATTCAACAATTTTTTCTAATTCTTCATTTGACAAATCATATCCCGTAGGATTATGAGAGGGGGTATTAATTAGTAAAATAATATTATCTTTAGTTTGAATGGCTTTATCTAGTGCGATTCCCATTGCTTCTAAATTATATTTATCATCTTTAAATGTTGAATAATTATAAAGTTCTACATTAAATACTTTAGCCATAGTTAGATAATTATTCCAACATAAATCACTGACTACTAATCCAGCATTTTCTCTAAAAACACTAATTACATTTGACAAAGCACCTGTTCCCCCAGCAGTAACCATTGTGAAATGCTTCTTTTCTAAAAACTTTTCTTGATGAAGAAATTTCAAAACATTTTCTCTAATTTCTATTGGGCCTGACACATCTTCATATGAAAACTTTTCTTTAGGCGTTAATGTCGGAATAATTTGATCAAATACTTCAGAATATAGTATATCTTCGTTATCATCTAATAATACTCCAACTGTCGCATTAATTACTTTAGGATTTTGCTTAGCAGCAATTTTAGCCATTTGAGACACTCTTGTAATATCTTCGAACATATTCTCACCTCTTATTACGACATATTGTACCACATTTTATAAAAAAAAGAAAACCATTAGAAAATATTTCTAATGGTTTAATTATTAGCAATGTAAAGAATTCTGGGTAAAATGTTAGCTGTCAAATATTCTGGGTATTTATAA
>CAYLLO010000085.1:0-1743 GCA_964384805.1 uncultured Staphylococcaceae bacterium
TAACGTCATTTTGGCGGCGTTCCTGACTGTTGACATCCGTTGCTACTTGAGCAGGCGAGATGTCAAAGCAAGTACCTTTTCCTTCATGTCGTTTGAGGGCTAAATAATCTCTTATTCCACTTTCACGGAGTTCTTTATCCATTGATTTTTCGTTACCAGAATCGATGGATTTTTCATCGTTAAACTTAATGGTAAAAAAGCCACCTTGATAATTTTCGGTATATTTTACTTTCCGTAAGTAGTTTCCTGTTGGATCCAACTGTTTGCCCATTTTGCCGGATACAAAATTAAACATATAACCTGAAGAATATAAATCAACACCTCTAAAATTAATAACCCAATAATATTTTAAATAATCTCTCAACATTTCTTTTTTGTCATTTATTGACAAAAAATCGGTATAAAAATAATTAAACATCTCTTTATCTAAAAGTGATAAAGTTACATCAATTGCTTGTTCTTCAGCATATTCTTCTCCTTCCAGGAGGAGATAATTTTCACAAAAATTCTCCTCCAAGAAATTGAAGTTAAAGAAAGGGAGACTAATACGTATATCATTCATTCTCTCTTCAGCTAGCTTATACAAGCCCTCTGTCAAGACAAGAATAATACCTGCAGTTGTGGTGGTTTTACCACTACCTTTGTGTCCGTTAACACTTAAGGTATGTCCTAGTTTTGTAATTGTTGTTTTCATTTCTTCAAACTTATCTTTTAAATATCGTTTTTTTCGATACCAAAAAATAATATAAATATCAAAAATAAACAACAGAACAAACCATATTATTGTTGGAACATTCATTAAAAGTTAACCTCTTTTTGTTTATTTTTCTTATTTAAATACCAAAACAAAACAACGGGAAAACCAATTATAATTAATATCCATTTTAAAACTCTTAATGTCATATTAAATGATTTTTTGAAAAAATACCAGGATATTTTTAGAAAATTTAACATTTTACCACCTTCTTTTTTCTTTTTTTGTTATACTACTAAATATAAGTAGGAGGAACAATATGCTTTTTTTTAATTTATTTAAATTCTTAATAGAAACACACAATCATACACCATCACTAGAGGAACAATATCTAAAAGAAGAATTCCCAAACCAAGTTATTATATTACTAGTAATCATATTATTACTATTAATTTGGTTAGTTTTTAGTGATGGAGTAAACGAATATCGATATCACAAAAAACAAAAAAATAAAATACAACAAGAACAATCCACTAATTACATTCATTGTACAAATTGTGGTCAAAAAAATCCAAAACAAGCTAAATACTGCTGTAATTGCGGAAATCATATCGTTAATCCAAAAGAGGAATAAAACCTCTTTTTTTATTTTCGAGGATTAAAAAATGCATCTAATTCTTCTAATGTTTCATCAGAAGAATCTTGTTTTTTATTCTTCATTTTTTGTTTTTCATTTTTTAAGTAATCATTAAACCAAGGTGTTTTGCCTTTATTTCTTTTCTCATTTTGCTTAACATACCCTTCAGCTTTTTTTCTAGCTAAATATTTCTCATGAGCATACTTCTTTCGGTAAGATGCATCACGTTTATCTTGCATAGAACTTTCATGTACATATTTTCTTTGGTAAGACGCATCACGTTTATCTTGCATAGAACTTTCGTGTGCATATTTTCTTTGGTAAGACGCATCACGTTTATCCTGTATTGATTGTTCATGTGCATATTTTTTATCAACTCGTTCGGTTATAAAATCACGGTCAGTTAACATAT
>CAYLLO010000086.1:0-1739 GCA_964384805.1 uncultured Staphylococcaceae bacterium
AGTTATGATTAATCGTCCAACTTATTTAAATCAACTAATAGAATTTAAAGATAAAGAATTAATAAAAGTAATTACTGGTATTAGAAGATGCGGTAAGTCTAGCTTGTTAGCTTTATATTTTGATTATTTAAAAAATCATGGCGTAAAAGAAGAAGATATTATAAAAATAAATTTTGAAGATTTACAGTATGATAATTGGACTTATAAAGAATTAAATGACGTTGTTGTTAAAAAATTGGGTAAGACACAAGATAAAGTTTATCTTTTATTTGATGAAATACAAAAAGTAGAGAAATGGGAACTTGCAATAAACTCTATAAGGTTAAATTCAAAAGCAGACATATATATAACTGGGTCTAATGCTTATTTATTATCTTCACAACTAGCAACTTATTTATCTGGTAGATATGTTGAAATAAAAATGCAACCATTATCATTTAAAGAATTTTTAGATTTTTATAAGTACGATGTAAATATCACTAAAGAAGAAAAGTTCAATGATTATTTAAAATATGGTGGGATGCCAGGACTTGCAATGTTTAATTTTAATGAACAACTGGTAAATCAGATGTTAGAAGGTATTTTTGCGACAGTTTTGACTAAAGATATTATTGATAGAGTTGAAATTAAAGACGCTGCATTATTAAAAAAAATTATTAGGTTTTTAGCTGACAATATTGGAAATAATGTATCTTTAAATAAAATTAAAAATACTTTAATATCTCAAAATAGTGGTTTGAAATCTTTACGACCTGAAATTATTGATAATTATATATTGTCGCTTGAAAATGCCTTTATTTTTTATAGTGTAAATAGGTATGACATTAAAGGTAAAGAGTATTTAAAAACACAAGGTAAGTATTATATTGTTGATTTAGGATTGAGAAATTATTTGTTAGGATTTAGAGATAGAGACAGGGGACATATTCTTGAAAATATTGTATATATGGAACTTTTAAAACGTGGCTATGAGGTTTCTATCGGTAAGATTCAAGACAAAGAAGTAGATTTTATTGCAACAAAATTCAATAAAAAAGCATATATTCAAGTTACAGAAACAATACAATCAGAAGAAACAAGAATAAGAGAATTAAGACCATTAAAAAGCATAAATGACAATTATGAAAAAATAATATTAACTACTGATACCTTATTTTCTGGTACTGATGATGAAGGTATTAAAATAATTAATTTGATAGATTGGTTGCTAGAAAATTAAGTTCCTACAGAGAATTGCAACTTTCATTTATTGTTTGCTTTGGTTTTTGAACTTCTTTTTTATTAAAGAAGATAGCAAGGATATAAAACTGAAACAAAAATCAATAAAATATGAAAATAAAGTAGGAATGATAAATAAACTTAAAAATACTAAAAAATAATAATCAACTGTATTTGATAAATATTTCATTCCTGTCGGAATAACATAAAAAATGGTTACTATGAAAGAAAATAAAAGATAAAAAATTAATCTATGTTTTAAGTATAACTTCATTTCTTTTGTTATAAGAATTATGCGATATAAAAGCCAAGAAACTATAATATTTATAAACAAAAATAAGAAATCTTGATTTGCAAATAAAAAAGGAATGTAAAGTAAGCCAACTGATAAAAAAGCGAATATTGTTGATATTACATAATGTATGTATGTTTTTTGTTGTTCTTTCATATTTTTAAACCTAAAAATTAAAATGCATTAAAAAATAAAAATACAAGAGAACTTAGCCTCTTGTATTTATTAT
>CAYLLO010000087.1:0-1728 GCA_964384805.1 uncultured Staphylococcaceae bacterium
CATCTACTGTTGTAATAGGTGGTCGAATTTATCGCCACTAAAAGCCATAAATTTTACTCTTTTGAGAAATCAAAGGAGAAATGTAATGGCAAAAAGTGATAATCTTAGAAAAGCACGTGCTGAAAAGCAAGATGAATTTTATACACAAATCACCGATATTGAAAATGAATTAAAACATTATAAAGAACAATTTAGAGATAAAACAATCTTTTGTAACTGTGATGACCCATATGAAAGCAATTTCTTTAAATATTTTGCTATAAATTTTGACTATTTGGGATTAAAAAAATTAATAGCAACTTGCTATGATGGTTCGCCAATAGCATATACTCAATTAAATTTGTTTGGAGATGATAGAGTTGTTCCAAATAATAACCATCACCCTTACAAAATAGAAATTAACGAAATAAAAGATTATAACCACGATGGTGCCACTGATTTAGCCGATGTTGAATACTTACTTAAAAACAAAAAAAATTCTCTAACAATTTTAAAAGATGATGGGGATTTTAGATCTAGCGAATGTGTTGAATTATTAAAACAAGCAGACATTGTTGTGACAAATCCACCTTTTTCTTTGTTTAGAGAATATGTTTCTCAATTAATAGAGTATAATAAAAAATTTCTAATAATAGGAAATCAAAATGCTGTCGCTTATAAGGAAATATTTCCTTTATTAAGAGATAATAAAATTTGGTTAGGTTATAATAGTGGTTCACATACATTCCAAGTCCCTCATACTTTTGAAAGAAATAATACTTTCATTAAAGATGGAATAAAATATGCTAAATTTGGAAATATTTGTTGGTTTACAAACCTTGACACAAGTAAAAGAAATGAGGATATTGTAATGTATAAAAGTTTTAATAAAAATGAATATCCTAAATATGAAAACTATAATGCAATAAATGTAGATAAAACAACAGATATTCCTTATGATTATTATGATATTATGGGGGTTCCTATAACATTTTTAGATAGATACAATCCTAATCAATTTGTAATTTTAGGCTTAGGTAGTGGATATTTAGGTCAGAGTTTAGGAATAACTGGAATACCCAAAGAACATAAAAAATTAATGAAAGGGCATTCTGCTGCTGGTGACTTATATTATTTAAAAAATGGTAAGCCTATTGTTCCATATTCAAGAATTTTAATAAGGAGAAAAACAAATGAAAATAGAACTTAAAGAAATTTTAATTAAAGATGTAGCAAAAAACTATATAGACAGTGACGAAGAAGGCGTTGTTGGTTATGACGGAAAACTTAATATCCGTCCTAAATATCAAAGAGAATTTGTTTATGATGAGAAAAAAAGAAATGCCGTTATAGACACTATTAGAAAAGGTTTTCCTCTTAATGTTATGTATTGGGTAAAAAACGAAGATGGAACTTTTGAAGTCCTCGATGGACAACAAAGAACAATTAGTTTTTGTCAATATATAAACGGTGACTTTTCTATTGGTAATAAAGCTTTTCACAACCTTACACAAACCGAACGAGATTTGATTTTAAACTACAAACTTATGATTTATTTTTGTGAAGGTAACGATAAAGAAAAATTAGATTGGTTTCAAATTATTAATATTGCAGGAGAAAAATTAACAAATCAAGAGTTAAGAAATGCTGTCTACACTGGTCCATGGCTAACAAATGCAAAAACTCATTTTAGTAAAAGTAATTGTGCAGCATATCTTCTTGCAAAAGATTATGTAAATGGTTCTCCAA
>CAYLLO010000088.1:0-1708 GCA_964384805.1 uncultured Staphylococcaceae bacterium
AGGTGAAGATGATTTGGTTATGATTATAGTTGTTGTTGAAAAATAGGGGTGCGAAGAAGAATTAAGGGTGCGAACTTTTTAGGTTTAGGGTGCGAAAAAAACTGACTAGGGTGCTAACAATTTTTGGTAGGGTGCGAAATTGTATCAATATAGAGTAACTTTGCCATTTTAGTAAATTAATCTTGATACGGTAAAAGTATTGAGATTTTTTTGTTTTTATAGGGGTTCAACTCTCATTGTTAGAGATTTATAGAACCCCATTTTTATTTTTTAGAACATATTTTGTATTAAAATTGACATCAATTATTGCAAATACTAGCAATTTTTTAACGATTACCTTAACTTTTTAATGAGAAAATAAGCATTTTATGGTATACTATTAACAGAAAACTGAGGAGTGATTACTATGAAAACAAAGATACATAATATAGTATCCATAATGGAAATCTTAATTAATATATCATTACTTCCACTATTTTATGTTAAGTTATTTCATGAAGTTTCTGTTCTTCCTGGTACTGATGAAAATGGGAATATGATTACTCAACGATTTGATCATTATTATTCTATTATAGATAATCTAAAATATGACCCAATGGGGTGGATTAAAATATCGGTGGCTTTAATAATTGTGTCAATTATTTACTGCATTCTGTCATTTTTTATTAAACATAAGAATATGAAAATTACTAGTCACATTTTTGCAGTATGTTCTATATTATTCTTTTTATTAGTATTATTTTTAGCTTATTTAGTTAGACGAGATTATTAATAAAACTATTAATGTTATATTTATAGGCAAATAAAAATCTAATTTATAAATATGGTTAAGCATTTTTTGAAGTCCATTATTTTGCATTTTTTCTTTCTCTAACAAGTCTAAAAAATGTGCCTCTAGATATTCCTAGCATTTTAGTGGCTTTAGTATTTGATATTTTATGATTAATATAATCATCTAATATTTCATTAGTATTAACAGGAGTAACAGCTCTTGGCCTTCCAAATTTTACACCTTTTTCTTTTGCTAGTTTTATACCTTCAACTTGACGTTGTTTAATATTAACCCTTTCATTTTCGGCAACAAAACTTAATACCTGAAGAACAATATCACTAATAAATTTACCAACTAAATTCTTACCGTCAATTCTAGTATCTAAAAGGGGCATATCTAAAACTTGGATATCAGCTTTAATTGTTTTAGTTATTCTTGACCATTCTTCAAGTATCATTTGATAATTTCTACCTAAACGATCTATTGATTTAATTATTAATAGGTCGTCTTTTTTTAATTTCTTAATTAATCTTTGATAATTAGTTCTATCAAAATCCTTTCCAGATTCTTTATCAATATAGATATATTTATCATCTATATTCATTTCTTTAATTTCTTCATATTGTCTATCAATTCTTTGTTGTTTCGTAGATACACGTATATATGCGTAAATCATAAAAAAACACCTCCAATTGTATATAACAATTAAAAGGCGATTTTATCAAGTGATAATATAATAAAAAATGTTAAAACGATATAGAAATGTATGAATTTTTATACTATTCATATTCTAAGAATTTTTAATAGAATAAACTGAAAAATTATGTAATAAATTGATTTTTTTTGCAAATAATACTATAATAATAGTGGTATAAAAAGGTATACTAAATTAAACTAGAAAAGGAGAATAGTAAAATGGCAGCAAAAGTGTATTTA
>CAYLLO010000089.1:0-1707 GCA_964384805.1 uncultured Staphylococcaceae bacterium
TATTAGTAACATAAACTTTCTTTTCATCTTCATTCATATCTTTTATTATAGAATCTGGATAATAATTATTTAAATATTTCAAGTGTTTAGTACAATAATAATTAGTTTTTCCGTTATGTATTTTTGTTATTTTAACATTTCTGCCTTCACCACATATAGGACAAAAGCAAAATTTTGATAAATAGACTTTTTTATAATCTAAATCATTGTTATTATCAGTTATAGTTATAATTATAGTTATTTTATATGGAGTATTAGAAGAAACTATATCAGCATATTTTTTAAAGTTTCCACTATGAGGTTTAAATCCATCATTAGGTATTGTATGTAGTAATTCATGTATAGTAGTATTAATAATTTTATCATTACTTATAATATTTTTATTTATAAAAACTATACTATAATTATTTTTGTTAAGAGTATATCCAAACCTAGTAATACCAGTGCAATATTTGAAAACCCTTTTTTTATTAATTCTATAAATTCCACATTAATTTTTTCATTAAATTCATACATATACTTTTTTACCTCTATGTTCAATTATTTATTGTTTTCTAAACAATAATGTATTTTATCAATTATATCTTCCTTTTTATTTTCAAAATCTTCAAATTTTTGTAATTCTTTAATAAATTCATCACATAAATCATCAAAATCAGGATTAATTATTGAATCATCAGTTATACCAACTCTTTTATATTTATACATTGCAATATAATCTTTTTCTTCATGAACTCCTTCATATTTATTAAATTTTTTTTGATTATGTTTAGGTGTATAAAATGCATTTTCTGAATCATTAAACACATCATCTTTTATTGCATTATATATTGATATTCTTTTTTCTTCATTACCTTTTGCTTTAGCCTTAATTCCAAAATATTCACTACAAATATGTATCATCGTTCTAAATTGATTATCTTCTAGTTGTGGTCCTAATAAAAAATATCCTTTACTATTTTCATTCGAATAATATATTTTCCATCTAGCCGATAATTGTGCTTTTCCATTACTAAATCCCGTTTCAATAATAATATCCCTTTTTCTTTCAGGGTATTCTTGTTGGATTCTATCATTCAATTTATTTTTTAACAACTCGCAATTTATTTTACGAACAATATCATGAATTCTTAATTCTTCAAGTTTTTTATATATTTCATCATTTTTATTATAAATAATAAATTTGTTTTTATATATTTCTTCAATGCATTTCTTTATCAACTCGATTAAAGCCCTAGTCATTTTTACATACTCTTTAATGATTAATATAGTTGAAGATTCCATTTCTTTAGTTTTTTCTATTTCTTCGGTAATTTTAGAAATATTGTTTAAAATTTTATCATAATATAGAGGTTCCCATTTTTCAAGATCAATTTTTTTATTTTCTATTTCAAAAGGAAATACATATTTTCCATTTCCAAAAGATTTCTTAAAAGTATCACTATAATTTTCTAATTGTTCCTTTGATAACATCGATTTTATCTTATTTTCAATTATATAATTTTCCTCCCGTATATTGAGGTTTGCCACCATAATATCTAATTAATACATCTTCTACTGTCATTTTAAATTTCTCCTTTGTTTCTATTTTTTTAAATAAACAATCACCACTTTATCTATAGCTAATTATTTATAAAAGATTTATCAATACTTTTATTTTAACATTTATAATTTATAATAACAGTTTGTAAAGGTACACCTTTATAC
>CAYLLO010000090.1:0-1647 GCA_964384805.1 uncultured Staphylococcaceae bacterium
TCTTTAGCGAAAATATACGAATAATTCATTACTTCATCTTTATTATCATTCATGCAATTTTACCTCCTTCTTTAAAATTTTTAAGCTTGGTTTCCCAGTTAAAACACATATGGTGAAAACACTTTGTGATGCAGAGTGTTTCACGCCTTATCCTGTTTCCAAAAAGTTATAATTTATTACCCACTTTATCCCCCATTTTATTACCCAGTATAATGCTAGGTCATTAAAATTGTGTAAATTAAATTATTGTTATAAATTAATTATGTGTCACAAATTCAAAATAATTCTTAATTTGAGACAGTTAAGATAAAGTTACAGCAACCTTATTTAAAAGCCAATCTTCAATGTTAAAATGAGTTATTCCATCCTTAGACATATCATATTCATCTAGACTAAACACATACTTTGGTGAAGAATCACGAACAGAATCATATGCCCCAAATTCTCTTTCAATCACATCATCACTTGACAACAAATATGCTACTTGGATAAAACATTTTTCCCCATCCTTCATAGCTACAAAATCGATTTCTATCTTATAACAGCGTGCCAACATAGACCTCGTAACCACGCCTAAGCAATTATATTGCGACAATATTTTCAATTACTCTGCCACTATCCATATTTTTGATGCCTAATTTTGCATAACGAATAATATGATCACTTAAATAATATTCGTCATTAGAAGCAAGATACTTTTTGCCATTAATATCATATCTACAGAATTTATAGAACGCAAATGTGTTGTATAAATAACTAAGATAGCTGCCAACTATCTTATGATTGATTTTATCCTTATTGAGTCAAGCATATCCATAATGCTTATTAACGATGTTAGTTTAATTCATATATTTTATTATTCTTTTATTTTCCAATGACCAGATTTAGAAGAACCTACATAATTAATTTTTGTTGATTTTTTTAATATTCTTTCTATAGTTGTTTTCGATTTACCGATATATTTAGCCATCTCAATTCGTGTTATTTGTGGATTATTTTTTATAAGATTAATTAAAACTGCTTCTATATCTTTTTGAGCTTCATTTTGAGCTTCATTTTGAGTCGATGCATTCTTATTATATGGTAAGTTTACTTGCAAATAATTATCTGTAAAATTAAAAACTTCTTCACCATAATGATTAACTATTGTATTTATTCCTTTTCCACTTTGTTCTATTATTCCTAATTTCATCAAAATATTAGCAAGTTCTGGATTAATTGGTTTTGATATTCCCATTAAAAAATCTTCTTTAGTTTGTTTTTTCAAAGGATTACCATATGAGAAAAATTCAATATGATCATTATAGACAAAAACTGCAGGGCCTAAATGCATTGAATAATCATTATGTATACAACAATTTAACCATGCTTCTCTTACGCTGTTTTTATCTAACAAGAATTCATCTCTTCTAATTACTCCTTGATCAAAATATGAACGCACAACATTAATATTATTTTCAATATATTCAGGAACAGATGTAATAATTTTCAAAAGTGAACAATTACCGAATTCTTTACGATAAATGAATTCACCTCTCTTATTATTTCCAGCAAACTTTGCAATTTTAAAAGATAAATCAAATTGTTCAGATATAAAAAAATAATCATAACAAATTTTAAAAATTTGTTAGATTAATTCGCCTACCT
>CAYLLO010000091.1:0-1589 GCA_964384805.1 uncultured Staphylococcaceae bacterium
TAGCATTAATAACTGTCAGTTTGCTGGTTGCAAATCTTGCAACAAATCTTGTAAAAATTTTATTGAAAGAAAATGTGAATTATTATCTAAAGCACCTTATGTTTGTAATGGTTGTCACAAGAAATCACATTGTAGATTTTCTAAATTTTATTATCGTGCTAAAGACGCTGATGTTGAATATAAAACTTTTAGAACTGAATCTAGAATTGGAATTAGAATTTCGCAAGAAGAAATTTATGAAATTAACAATATTATTACTCCATTAATTAGGGATAAACATCAAAGTATTAATCATGTGTTTATTAATCACCCTGATTTATTATATTTTTCTAAACCAACTTTCTATTCTTATGTAAATAGTAATTTGTTTTCATTTAGAAATATAGATTTAGCTAGAAAAGTATCTTATAAACCAAGAAAAGATGACGAAAAAAGAAGAACTAGAGCAGAATCAATTATAAGAATAGGAAGAACTTATAAAGATTTTATAGATTATTTAACTTTAAATCCTTATGCATCAATCGTTGAAATGGATACAGTTGAAGGCGTTAAAGGTGGAAAAGTTTTTCTTACATTACTTTTTAGAAACTACAATTTTATGTTAATTTTCTTAATGGAAAGTAAAACAATGGAATGCGTTGAAAAAGTATTTATTAATATTAGAAAGACTATTGGTAATGATGAATTTAAAAGATTATTTGAAGTAATACTTACTGATAATGGTAGTGAATTTTTTAATCCAATTAGTATTGAAGCTGATTATGAAACAGGAGAAGTTCTAACGAATGTATTTTACTGTGATCCAAGTGCTTCTTATCAAAAAGGAAGTATAGAAAAAAATCATGAATATATTAGATACGTTATATCAAAAGGAAACTCATTTAATCATTTAACTCAAGAAGATTGCAATCTTCTTGCATCACATATTAATTCGACTAGTCGAATTATATTAAATAATAAAACACCATATGAATCTGTTACAACATTAATGTCTGAAGATTTAATTGCTAAATTTAATATTAAATTCATTCAGCCTGATAAAGTTAATTTATCATCAAATTTATTAAAGAGGAGAAAATAAAAATGGTTAATGAAAATATTATATTTTTAAACGATATAAAAACATACTCCATCGAACTATTAGAGTATGTTAAATATAATTTCATCGTTGACGATGAAATACTTAAAGAAATTGTTGTCTATTTAGAATCCTCACTTTCTGAAATAGATAACATAAACAACTATATTTTAGAACTTGAATCTAAAATAAACGAATTAGAACAAACTAGTTTGTTGTTCTAAAAAAAACAAAATTATAAATGACAAATGAAACATAAAAAAATCATTCATAATTAAACTTTAATGACGAGAATTTAACTTTGTAATTTTCAAAAAAATGCCATTTTCGTCACTTTTTTGCGTGGAATTAAAATATTAATTTCTCTTCATCAAGTAGTAGAATACTACAATTTTTATAAAATATCAATTACTTATAAAGAAAAAATGCCTATAATTACAAATAATTACGAGCATTTAGTCTTATAAAACGAATTATTTGTTACTTAGAGAATTTAGTTTTTAATTCAACG
>CAYLLO010000092.1:0-1577 GCA_964384805.1 uncultured Staphylococcaceae bacterium
AATTGGGGATTCTTACATGAACACAATTGGGTACTTTTATTTTAACATTTATATACATTAAATGGATGGACGATAAAAATATTTTACATTTAAAAGAAATATATAAATAATTGCAGATAATAAGAAATTATGAAATTGATGTAATCGAAGAGTTAAGGAGGTGGTTTAATGAACTTTGATTTAGGTAGTGCTTTGGTAATATTATTTTTTGTTGTTTACTTATTTCCTATTATTTTTTTCCCAACTTGTAAAAGAAATGAAGTTTTTGGGTTAAGACATAAAAAGTGTTTTGAATCAGAAGAAATTTGGCACAAAATTCATATGAGAGCTGCAATAATGACTATTCCTTTTGCAATATTAAACTTATTATTGCTTTTTATGAAAAATGCTATAGCAAAAAAAGTTTTGTCATTAATAATATTGACTCTTGTAATTGTTGGTTGGAATATAATTGTAAAATATACAGATAGAGACTATTTTAAAAGAAAGGAATCAGAAGAGGAAAAGCAATTAAAGGAACAAATAAAAAAAGAATCGGGTTGGAGATAATATTATTTTCATATTAATTAATAAAAGAATTCAATTATATGTTAATTTTAATTTTATATATAAAATAAAGATTTTCAAAAAGGAAGTTTGCACTTGCTAATCTGGCAATTAAGTAAGCCAGTATGCAGGTGCTTTTTGTATATTTAAAAAATATTATTAAAGTTTATTATTAATTGAAAATGAAATTTACAAATACTTAATACTTAGTTTTAATATAACTGAACCAAGAAGGAATAATTGTGGAAATAAATAAGAAAATGATGTATAATATATCTATACAAATCAAATACTTATCAATCGTAAACCGATTTTAAAGCCTTGTCCAATTCTTTAAAAAAGAATCGAAAACAAACTAGGGCCTAAAGATTAAAGAGGGTGTGGAGCAAATTTCAAGGATACTATAAAGTGTGTGAGTTAAATTCCAAAGATATTATTTCAAAAATTCATGAAATGAAAGAAATGCATGAAAAGTTAAGGTTGTTACGAAATAGAATAGCAGATCATCTAGGAGTAGATATTCTACCAATTGAGTTTGTTGAACTAGGCGTTGAAGATAGTTGATTAGAATTAGAGCCAACTTCTAAAATACTGATATCAGATAGATTATTAAAAATTATGGAGATTGATGATAAATAGAATAATTAATTTTTGTTTCAAGTTTTGTTCTAATATACTGTTTAATACATATAATAATATTACATAAAGTTTGTTTTATAATTGACAAAAGTTTGTTAAAATGATAAAATATTTATGTAAACATCTATAATATTCATTTCTCGCAGGCAGTAAATGATAAGGTGTTTTAACTTTTTACAATCTCGCAGGCAGTATTGTAATAAGTAGCCGTGAATAACGGCTATTTTTTCATAAGGGAGGGTTTATGTATGAACTTTTTAATTAATTTTACTAATTTACCATATAGTAATAAACATTATGGTGGTAATGCTGGACTAAAGCGTGGAGTTATAATTGAAAATAAAAACTGGCTTTTAAAGTTTCCTCAAGAAACATCAACATTTGATAATGTT
>CAYLLO010000093.1:0-1556 GCA_964384805.1 uncultured Staphylococcaceae bacterium
ATTTTAACTTCATTTAATTTGAATAAATGGACATCATATAATTTGGCGTTCTATATAGAGCCATCTCCTCATAGTTTAACCTTTCGGACATCATAGACTATTGTATTTCGCTTAGGAGGCCTCACGAGGTAAGTTAATAATCTTTTGTTCTTCACAACCTCTTGATTTACTATTTTGAGTTTACGTTTACCTTTAAGCCTTCGGTTGGTCTTGCAACCATATCTTTCCATTTAGCCTTATATCAAGTTTCTGTTCGTAGACTCAAAGAACTTGCTACACCACTTCCTTCACCTAGGTATCACTATTTTCGGCTTGTGGGTCACTACACTTGGCGGTAAATACCCGTAACTGAACTTTCATCAGCTAGATTATTAACATGCCCGTCACACAAAAAAAAGAGCTTAACACTACTAAATGTTAAGCTTTTAGTTTTTGCTATTTTGTTATTACACACACGTTAAATTTAACGAATTATTTTTATAACATTTTGTCGAATTTATTTTGTATGATCTCATCAACAAACTTAATTAGTCATAGATAATGGTAATAATGACATGTTACGTGCACGTTAAATTGCTTTTTTAATTATTCAACTTCTTCATAGTAATAAGAATAATCAATACCTTTCATAAACAATTCTCTATTATTAATGTCATTTGTTAATGATGATTTTAATAATGTTTTTATGTTTTGATCAAAATTAACACTTATTCTCATTGCATCTAAATATGCTTTTTTCTCTATATTACTCCAATCAATAACTTTAGATAAATTTTTCTTTAATATTAAATCTAACCAAATTCTTGTAGTACGTCCGTTCCCTTCCATAAAAGGATGTGCTATATTCATTTCTATATATTTATCCATAATATTATCAAATGTAGATTCATCCATTTTTTCTATTTTATCCAATATTTCATTTAAGTATAATGCATTAGCAAAAGTAAAATTATCTTTTGATATATTTTTATCCCTTATCTTTCCTGCAAAAGAATATAATCCCCCAAATAGAAATGAATGAATTTGTTGTAATCCTTTAACTGTACCAATCTCAATTTCATTTATGATTGAACTATCAAATAATTCGTATGCTCTTAATTTACTTTGTTCATCTAAAGTATTATTTTTTTCTTTTAACCACTCTTGAATTGCTAATTTATTCTTTATAGGAAGAAGTAATAATAATAAATTAATACCTTCTTCATTTAAACAATCAGTATTATATATTTTACCATCTGAAGCTTTCATTTTCAGTTGCTTGCAAAATGTAACTAACTCTGGTCTTCTTCTTTTAATAGTATACCAATAAATTCTTGGATTATTTGTTTCAACAACTGCCTTAATTAAATCAATCGCACACATTAACCAACTTGAAGTTTCAAAATCAAAACGTGATCTAACTGGTTTATTATTAAAAAAACGAATAGAAGTTTTCTCTAACATACATTTTCATCCTGGTATATTATAAATGACTCATTTAATTGTCATTGTAATATACCTTTTTTTCCTTTCTTTCAATATAAGTTGAATATTTTTTGAAAAATTGTTATATTTAA